>CALGRN010000164.1 GCA_937880835.1 uncultured Prevotella sp.
TCGTTTCTTTCGGGGTGTTTTCGGAAGCATGTCTGACGTTCGTTTGATACTGCATATAGAGCAGTCTGTACATTTTGCGCTGTTTCTTGTAAAGCAGGAATATTGCAACGGCTATGATGAAGATGAGCAGGATAATGAGATACATGATGCCGTTTCTTTGTTTAGCTTTTATTACATCGAGCTCTTTTGCTTTAATTTCATTGTCATATTTTGCCTTCTGATACAATCTTACGAGGTTGTTGAACTTCTGTTCCTGTTTAATGGGAGATATATTGTTGAGATATTCCCAATATTGCATGAAATATTCGAGCGACTTTTTCTGATTTCCTTCAATGTAATAAAGGTGTGAAAGTCCGTGCAGAAACTCGCGTCTGAATTCAAGATTGTTGTAAGCAGTTGACAGTTTTATGCCCTCTTCATACATTTCTATCGCCTTGTCGTTGATGTTCTGCTTTTCATAAAGTCTGCCATAGTCAAGGTATATGAGGCAATTTGTACCACTGTCGAGCACTTTCTTGTATGCCAATGCGTTCTCGTAATATCCTCTTGCGGTATCAAACTCGTTCTTTGCACTGTAATAATTGGCGTAAAGAAGGTTTATCGTGGGGCGCATTGTCTCTATGTTTTCAAGCATTACGATAGAGTCTGCGGTCTTTATATGCCTGTATTCAGCGTCATGATCACCGCTAAGTGAAAGCATCATTGCCATGCTTGAATGTGCAAGACTGCGCATGTGATTGTTCACCTTCTTATCTTTAAGCAGTTGATATGCCTTTCTTGCATATTCTATACCCTGCTTGTCGGAGCGCGTGTAGTATATATTCGATATGTTAACCAAGAACGGTATCTGCGAATTTACGTTCTGAACTTCTCCCGGAGTTATTGAAAGTTCATAGCCTTTCTGGAAGCATTCAAGTGCTTTCGAATAGTTCATGCTTGACTTTATGGCATACAATCCTTCTATATTATATATGATAAGTCCCAAACGAGGTTCTTTTTTCTTGTCCCAAAACGTGTATGCCTTGCCGAGATAGTAGTTGACCGAGTCTCTGTTTTCTTTGAAAGCGTACAGTTGGGCGAGATACGTATAGCAGTACATTGCTATGCGGTTATCCTTTTCTTTTATTGATTTTGCAAGATAATCCCTAAGATAATCAGCCAAAGCATCGTATTGTCCGGTGCGGTAATAAAGCCCCGACTTCTCCTTAATTGCTTTCAAAGTCGTGTCTGTTTCTTTCTTTTCGTTTTGCTTCACCTTTGCTTTATCGCATGATATGACAAGCAATGACAATACGAGTATTGCGACTGTGATAATTTTACGCATTTCGATTATGTGTTTTTTTGCATCATCAGATACTTTCAGATAAACCGTGATGGTGTCTGACAATTCAACCGTCTGTATCAGAAAGATGTATATATAATGTCTCTTACGGCATTTTCAATATTGCCGGGAGTTTTGTTTCATAAAACTGTTTCACCATAGTTTTACTATCTTTAAAGCATAACGGGCATCAGTATTATTACCTGATATCTTGTCAGTATTTATGTTTTTCACTAACAAAGTGTCGGCTCAGAGAATCTGTTTTAACGATGAATTCTATTTTTTAAGTTGCAAATATAAGTTTTTTTCTGCTAAAAAACAATATTTTATTTCTTTTTCTATGTTATTTCCGGATTACCATTGATTTGAACAAGGCAAACTAACGGGAAATTCCTATTATCGAAGTTTCGACCTATTAACATTAACATAAGGTGGATTTTATACGGAAACGTTTCTTTTTCTGCTGCTTGTCAGAATACTATTTATAAAATTTAGATGTATATAATCAGCACTGTGGATGCCCGCTTTATATAATACTGAAAATCAGGACTTTGCAAACGGCATTACGAAAGTTATCCTTTTGCATCCTAAAAGGATAACTTTCAGGACGCAAAAGGATAACTTTCGCAATGCAAAACAATAGCTTTTGGAATGCCGTTGTTTTACCGATTGTTTTCAACTGCATTAAATCGAATTAACCGAACGCGCGTTATTCGATACTTTTAACATGACAAACAAATATAGCTATTTGCGAAATTACATCGCAATCATGATTAGTCCTATTCTCGTTATATGCCTTTATAACAGGTGCAGGACATGCTTTCACGAACATGCGGCAATCGTCATGCACGATTATTTCGCACCCACTATCTTCTTGATGTCGTTCAGTTTGTTCAGAGCTTCAACGGGAGTGAGGTTGTTTATGTCAAGACCTATTATCTCATCGCGTATCTGGCACAACACAGGATCGTCTAATCGGAAGAAGCTCAGCTGCATTCCCTCACGACTGTTGTCTATCTTCCGTGCGCTCGGTTTGCCCAAGCCACCCACCTGATTGCTGTCTGCTTCGAGCTGTTTAAGTATCACTTTCGCTCTTTTCACTATACTCTTAGGCATTCCCGCAATCTCTGCCACGTGTATTCCGAAGCTGTGTTCGCTTCCGCCACGTTCGAGTTTGCGAAGGAATATCACTTTTCCGTCCATCTCTTTCACACTCACATTGAAGTTCTTTATACGCGAAAAGTTCTTCTCCATCTCGTTAAGTTCGTGGTAATGTGTAGCAAAAAGCGTTCTTGCACGTGCTTTCGGGTGCTCGTGCAGATATTCTACGATAGCCCAAGCTATTGATATTCCGTCGTAAGTAGAAGTACCCCTGCCCAGCTCGTCGAATAAAACAAGACTCTTCCGGGTAACGTTATTGAGTATGTCGGCAGCCTCGTTCATCTCCACCATGAATGTTGATTCGCCCAGTGATATATTGTCAGATGCTCCCACTCGCGTGAAAATCTTATCCACAAGTCCCACTCTCGCACTGTCAGCGGGAACGAAACAGCCCATTTGAGCCATTATAACGATGAGCGCGGTCTGTCGTAACAGAGCCGATTTTCCAGCCATGTTCGGTCCGGTAATCATTATAATCTGCTGTCTGTCGGTATCAAGCAGAATGTCGTTAGGCACATATTGCTCTCCCAAAGGCAGCTGAGTCTCTATCACGGCATGCCTTCCGTTATGCACATCGAGCATATCCGAGTCTTCAACAACAGGTCTTATATAGCGGTTTTCTTCTGAAATCTTGGCAAAAGAGAGCAGACAATCGAGACGAGCAATAACGTTTGCGTTTATCTGTATTTGCGGAATGAACTCTTGAAGGGATTCTATCAGCTCGGCAAAGAGCCGTTCTTCGAGTGCAAGAATCTTGTCTTCCGCTCCAAGTATCTTCGCTTCATACTCTTTAAGTTCTTGTGTTATGTATCGTTCTGCCTGCGCAAGAGTCTGCTTTCTTATCCATTCGTCAGGCACTTTGTCCTTATACGTGTTCCTGACTTCAAGATAATAGCCGAACACATTGTTGTAACCTATCTTCAATGAGCTTATTCCGGTCTGCTCTATCTCTCGCTCCTGTATTTTCATAAGATAGCCTTTGCCGTTGTGCGCTATCTGTCTCAGCTCGTCAAGTTCGGTGTTGCAGCCGTCGGCTATAACGTTTCCTTTGCTCAGAAGCAGCGGCGGGTCGGGCTGAATTTGCTTCTCTATCCTTTCGCGAATGCTTTGGCACAGGTTCAACTGTTCTCCTATTCTGTTCAAAGTGTTGTTCTTCGCGTGCATGCAAGCAGCCTTTATCGGTTCTGTTGCGATGAGTGCTGTCTTCAACTGGACTACTTCTCGTGGCGAGACACGACCTGCACCGACTCGCGATATTATGCGTTCGAGGTCGCCGATGCGATGAAACTGCTCATCAATGCACTGCCGAAACTCGGGTTCTTTAAAGAAATATTCGACTACATCAAGACGCTCGTTAATAGGCTTTTCGTCTTTTAACGGAAATACAATCCAACGCCTCAGCATTCTGCTTCCCATTGGTGTGACCGTCTTGTCAACAACATCGAGAAGCGAAGTGCCGCCTTCCTGCATCGGTTGAATAAGTTCAAGACTGCGTATTGTGAACTTATCCATGCGCACATATCGCTCTTCTTCTATCCTCGCAAGCGAAGTTATATGCCCTATGTGCGTGTGTTGCGTCATTTCAAGATATTGCAATATCGCTCCCGAAGCAATCACTCCGTTTCTCAAATGCTCTACTCCGAAGCCCTTCAACGACTTTGTTCCGAAATGTTTGAGCAACTTCTGGCGCGCGCTTTGCTCCGTAAATACCCAGTCGTCAAGTTCAAACACGCAATGACGAGTACCGAAATATTTCTCGAAGTCACTTTTTCTGCCGCGCTCGTAAAGCACTTCTTTCGGAGAGAAGCTGCCCAACAGCTTTTCCACATAATCGAAAGAGCCTTCTCCCGTTATGAATTCGCCGGTGGATATGTCAAGAAACGATACTCCGCAAGCGGTCTTTCCGAAGTGTACGGATGCAAGAAAGTTGTTCTCTTTGTAGTTCAGTATGTTGTCAGCAAGGGCAACACCGGGCGTTACCAACTCTGTTATTCCGCGCTTTACGAGTTTCTTTGTCAGCTTAGGATCTTCGAGTTGGTCGCATATTGCCACTCGCATGCCGGCACGAACGAGCTTCGGCAAATATGTATCAATGGCATGATGAGGAAATCCTGCCATTGCATCTGCACCCGAACTTCCGCCGTTATTGCGCTTAGTGAGCGTAATACCGAGTATTTTGGATGCCGTAACTGCATCTTCACAGTAGGTCTCATAGAAATCACCACAACGGAAAAGGAGCAATGCATCGGGATGTTGTGCCTTCAAAGAGAAAAACTGTTTCATCATGGGAGTGAGTCCCTTATCCTTATTTGCCATTCTTTTTATGTCTTTTTAGAAACGCAAAGTTAAGGAAAAAGCACAGAAAGTCAAAAGAATTAGTATTCTTTTTGATTTGCGTCATTCATGCTTGCAAAATGTATAAGCAATGCAAGTTATGATAATTCGTTTTAAAATAATCAGACTTTTATATGCCGTCTGTTATTTGCCTGCTGTTTGTTTGAACGCGTTATGCAACTCTGAAACAGACATGGTTGACTATAAAGACAGCACGTTTCGTATAATGCTGAAAAACAGGATGTTAGAAACTGCATTTCAAAAGCTATCCTTTTGCATTGTAAAAGGATAACTTTCAGCGTGCAAAAGGATAACTTTTGAGGCGCAAAACAATAGCTTTTGAAATGCGTTTTGTAAACCTGCTTGCTATAAAACCTTTTCCAAGTCGTCTAAATCCTTATCGGTGGTAGCCCAGCTTGTGACGAAACGGCATACGGTAAGATTGTCGCGATAATGCTCCCAACGAGAAAACAGAACCTTTTCGCTTATGCGTTTCATCTCGTTATCGTCTAAAATAACGAATTGTTGGTTTGTCGGCGACTCCAAATAGAATGTATATCCCTTCGCTTTTAGTATGCCTTTGAGTCGCTTTGCCTTTGTTATGGCATTTCGGGAAATATCGAAATAGAGGTTATCCGTAAACAAAGCGTCGAACTGAACGCCTATCAAACGCCCCTTTGCCATTAATGCTCCATGTCGTTTTATTATGCTGAAAAAGTGCTTAGGAGCTTTCTTGCCGGTGAATACCACTGCTTCTCCGCATAATGCACCTATCTTTGTGCCTCCGATATACATAACGTCGCAATGTCGGGCGAGCCATGCCATGTCAAAATCGCATTCGTCTGACATCAGTCCATAGCCCATTCTTGCACCATCTATGAACAGAGGAAGCTCGTGCTTCTTGCAGACTTCGTATATATCAGCTATTTCGTTGGAAGAATAAACCGTTCCGAACTCGGTCGGAAAGGTGATATAGACCATACCCGGTTGTGCCGTATGGTCGTGGTTTTCATCGTTTATGAAATCATTCATGAAGCCGTTCAGGTCGGCTGCCGTAATCTTTCCTTCGCAAGCCGGCAGTGCTATCACGCGATGTCCCGATGCTTCTATTGCTGCCGCTTCATGCACGTTGATATGTCCTGTTGCAGGACTTATCACGCCTTGATATGATTGCAAAACTCCGTCTATTACCGTTGCGTTGGTCTGTGTGCCTCCCGAGAGGAAGAAGATGTCGGCATCCGGCATTCCGCATGCAGCCCTTATCTTTTCTCGTGCGCTTTCGCTGAAACTGTCGAAACCATAAGTAAGTGTGCGCACATCGTTGGTTTCCACCAATCTTTTCAGCACCGCAGGATGCGCTCCGCTGTTGTAATCGCTCTCGAATGAAATCATTTCCTGTTGTCTTATAGTTCTGCAAAGATAATAAAAATAGTCTTTCGCAAGCGGTCTTTACATATTTATTTGACGCATTGGGATAATTTTATTATTTTTGCAGAAATTACTTCTTCCGATGAGAAAAATACGGTTGATATTTGTCTTTTTAATACTGACATCGCTTTCGATGCCGGCAAAGACATTCTTTGTAACCAAGACATACACTTGCAACCGTTCTTCCGAAGGCTCTTCGTTTAAGGCTTCCGTAGAATTTCCACTCGAAGGAAATGCTCTTGCAATGCGTGGCGTAAGGTATTGGATATGCGAAATGCTCGAAATAGAAGTTCCGAGAAATCTTTTCGACATTGATTTCGACACATTGCTTAGCAAAGGTTGCGACAGCTTTCTTGTCAATTATGCCGGCGTAAGGCGTACGATAGAGATACAAAGAAGTTATGAAGATGAGGATCTTGTAACCTTCGAGTCGAAGATTATTGATAAAGATGATGACGTTTGGACGTCGTTCGACTGCGCTACATTCAGCAAGCGCGACGGTCATAGAATAATAGCCGAAGATCTTTTCAAATGCAATGAAGAACAGATAAAGCAACTTATGTGGGATGCGAGGGGCAAACTTGAACCGGAAGTGTCATCTGCCAAAGAGCTCGCCGTAGGCAATGTAGGCATCATAGACGGTTGGATTGTCGTGGTAGGTCCTGCATACAAGCATACGGGAGCAGCATACAAGATAAGATACAGAGATGCTGCACCGTTTCTGAAAACACCCGAAGGCGGCGGATATTATTAACTTTCGGAATGCAAAACAACTGCTTTTATGTTTCAAAACAATAACTTTTGGAATGCAAAACAATAACCTTTGGAATGCAAAACAATAGCTTTCGCATTCCGAAATCAATGAATTTATGAAAAGATGTATTATGTTTCAGACAGAGATAAGAACATCATTTACAATTAACAAGCGTGATTTTCAGGCATAAAAAAGAGGTTGCCATTCTTTCGAAAAGCAACCTTTGTATGGTCATGCAGTAAGTTTTACGGTCTTATGCCAGCTTACTGATATGCAATGCCAAGCTTGATTTCAAGTTAGCAGCTTTGTTTTTATGAATTATATTCGTTTTAGCCAACTTGTCCAACATCTTCTGTACGGTAGGATACATCTTAATAGCTTCCTCTTTGTCAGTTGTTGCGCGCAGCTTACGAACAGCGTTACGCATTGTCTTTGCGTAATATTTGTTGTGCAGAGTTCTCGTCTTTGTCTGGCGAATTCTCTTTAACGATGATTTGTGATTTGCCATCTTTATTTCCTATTTATTTTTATTTGTAGTCCCTAGCAGAGTCGAACTGCTCTTTAGAGAATGAAAATCTCTCGTCCTAACCGATAGACGAAGGGACCGTGCGATTTTATTTGCGGGTGCAAAGTTATGCTTTTTTGTCGAACACACCAAATATTATTGAATATTTTTTCTAAAAAACAGTGCTTTTTTATGTTTTTGATTGCTTTATATGTATGTTTAAGTCAAAAAACGAAGTCAACGTTGTGTTTTTATAAAACTTTTTCAATACCTTTGTCTTATGTTAATTAAGACGCACGCAATAGTATTGCATTCATTCAAATACGGTGATGAACAGATGATTATCGACATGCTTACCGAAAGTCAGGGGAGGCTCTCTTTCATCGTGAGAATACCGAAATCGCCGAAAGCAAAGATGCGAAAGCAGTTCTTTCAGCCTCTAACAATGATAGAGATGGAGTTCGATTATCGTCAGAGAACGCGCCTTCAACATATAAAGAATGTACGCATTGCGATGCCGTTCTGCTCAATTCCGTTTAATCCTTTCAAACTTTCGATATCTCTTTTCATTGCCGAATTTCTCTGTTATGCCACCCGCGGCGAGCAGATAAATGCGCCGTTGTTTCAATATATAATGAACAGTGTGGAATGGCTTGACGGCAGCGACAACTCTTTTTCAAACTTTCATCTTGTTTTCATGATGCGTCTTTCGCGCTTTCTCGGTTTCTTTCCCAATCTCGAAGATTATCAACCGGGATGCTTTTTCGACATGAACAATTCCTGTTTCACACCTTTTCAACCTGCAAACATTGAGTTTCTGCGACCTGACGAGGCTTCAAGAATAAGCATGCTTATGCGTATGAACTATGAAACTATGCATCTTTTCAAAATGTCGCATATTGAAAGAAACCGCATAACAGATATTATAATAACATACTACCGGCTTCATATTCCAGATTTTCCGGATATGAAATCGCTTGCCGTATTACGTGAACTGTTTGCGTGATTCGCCGTTGTCATTTGTCATATTGCATGTTCAGGAGATGGAATGCGTTTTCTTTCACTTTGTTCATAAGCGTCTCCGGATAGTCGGGATGTGCTTTTATCCACTTCTCCGTTATTCCTTTCGCCTCTTTTGTCTTATGCCCTCCGAACACGGAAGCAAGCCAGTTGCCCGGAAAGAAGATGTCGCCGGTGCGCTGGATGTCCTGCAATGCATCTAATGCAGGAACGATATATCCGTTGCTTAACGGTTCTCTCGACGTATGACAGAGCAACGAAAGCATGCTGCATACCCATGGTTCGACCTCTCGGTTTTCTTTTATCAGCAGCGAACGGAACAACTCTTGCTGCACGAGAGTGTCGGGATTGCACGCACGCGAAATGAAATCGAATTCTCTTATCATATCTGCATTGGTGAGTCTTGCACGCTGTTCGTCCGTTATCTGCTGCCAAATGCGAGGCATCATTATTGCAAGATGATAGGCGATTGCCATATAATCGCGCGCGTTAAGTAAGGTGTCGTTCTGTGCTTTCCATATATTGTAAACCTCGTTCACTGACTTTTCATTGCCTACGGAGGTGTAAACGGCGCGCCGTATCTTCTGTCTTACCGCCATCACGCTGTGCTCATTGGATATAAGAACAAGAGAATGCCTGCACGTTTCCGCTTCATCGGCTTTCATATAGCGCATTATGTTCATCATATAATCAACATAAGTAGATGCTATAAGAGGATTTTTCTCCTTCCGCAGCAGTGTCAATATCTTTTCTGCGATATGATTACTGCTTACGTTATGTGCAAGAAAGTTTTCGTAAAGACACATCATGTAAGCATATCTGTTGGTTTCCTGCAAGTCGGCAGCATCAGTAACCTTTTCCATATCAAATATATTTTTATCAAGGAAACGTCCGTATCCCTTGCCCGAGAAGTTAGGTAAGAGCGTCAGCACTTTTCCTTTCAGTCGGAAGTCCACATCTACAATATCATCCCAAACGCGTTTTTCTCCTTGCTTGTCTGTATCAATATAAGTAATGCAGACGTCGAATTTCTGCCGCCATACGATATCTCTGTCGTAAACATCGGCTTGTTTCAGTGTCAGAATATTGCTGACAGAATCCACCGACCACGTTATCGTAGGCATGCCCTTCTGTTTCACCCACACCTCTGAAAAATCTTTTATGCCGGCTGTCGGAGCTGCACTGTCGAGAATGGAGATAAGGTTGTCCCACGTAGCATTTGCGTAAGAGAACCTTCTGAGATATGTTCGCAGACCGTCTCTGAACGCGTCTTCGCCCATTTGTTCTTCCAATTTGCGCATCATGACGGGTGCTTTCATATATATTATATTGCCGTAAAGCAATCCTGCACGGTTCAGATTGTCGAGCGGTTGCTGTATGGGATGAGTGCCTTCGGTGCGGTCTGTTGACAGCGCACGTGTCTGATAAGATTTCAGGAAGTTCAGTTCGTGATTGATTTCCGCAAACTGTTTGTGTGCAATTTTTGCAGCCATAAGGTTTGCGAACACTTCCTTTGTCCACACATCGTTGAACCAACGCATCGTGACAAGGTCGCCAAACCACAGATGAGCGGTTTCATGCGCAATCAGTTCGAAACGTTTCAGTTCGTCGTCGGGAGTGGGATTTTCGCCTAAGAACACCGTTCTGTCGTTTAATTGTATCGCTCCCGGATGCTCCATTCCGCCGAACTGATAGCCCGGAAGAATCACTATTCCGTATTTGCTGAACGGATTACGTATGCCGGTATAATCTTCCAACCATCGCAGCGAGAAAGCTATCTCGTCGAAAACCTTGTCTAATTGTGCCACCTTTGCACTGTCCGTCTCGCGGTAGAGGGCTTCTATCTCCCGTCCGTCGCGCATCGCTTTCTTCTCAAAGAAACGCCCTGCGGAGAACGAAAACAGATATGTCGGTATGCGTTCGGAAGGCTTGAAGTGTATCGTTTTCATCCTGCCGCGTTGTCCTTTCTCGTCTTCTTTCTCTGTGTTTTCTATCGCTCCGTTGCTCATAGCCTTCCATTCATCGGGCAGAACGAGCGTAAGCGTGAATATTGCCTTTATGTCCGGCTGGTCGAAACAAGGGAAAACGGTTCTCGCGCGGTCTGGAACGAACAGCGTGTACATATATTCGCGGTTCTTGTTGAGAGCCTTGCTGTCGCTCTTGTCAGCAATTCTTATGCTGTTGATGCCTTTCTTCAACCATCCGGCAGATATTATTATGTGTTCGTTTTCTATCGTTGCAGTGCGCTTTCTGCCGTTGACTTCGCATTTGATACTGCCGTTTTCTCTCTTGTAATCTATTTGCAAATCTTGCGTTCCCTGCCATTTGAAAGTTATGGTCTCGTCAAAGCTCACTTCGATATTGCCAATGTTGTCGGGCGCAAGGGTGAAGACAAGGTTGTAACCTACATCCTTCACGTTAGCCGAACGATACTCGGCAAGTTCCGAAGAAACTCCGTTTTCCACATTAATTGCATTTGCACACACGCCGAGAACAGCGCATAAGGCAATCGTAAATATTCTGTGCATGTTTGTGTATTATGATTTTTATTTTGCGAAGATAATAATTTTTCGTCACAAATCGGGTATTGAATGATTTAAAATGCCGTGCTGATAAGCAAAATAATTGTCGTTTCAATCCCCATACAATCATTGATTGGGCAACACGTTAACGCACATTAATCGCCCTAACGTTAAAGTGTTCGGAAATGATAAATAAAAAGCGGCTTTTCAAAAGTTATCCTTTTGCACTGCGAAAGTTATCCTTTTGCACTGCGAAAGTTATCCT
>CALGRN010000165.1 GCA_937880835.1 uncultured Prevotella sp.
CTGTATATGTCTTGTTTTTATATACGATGTTATTTCCGTCTGTTGATTCCGGTTTACCGAATTGCATCTCTATCATTTGAGATGCTTGTGTGTAAGATGAACCGAAAAGTTCGTCGATTTTAACTTTGTTATCTTGCGCGTTCACGCACAATGATACGAAAAAAGATAGTGTAAATAAAATAGTTCTCATTATTTTAATATGTAATTTATTTTTATATTCAAGTGGTTTTTGTTTCTGAAATATGTTTATTCTCTGTACTATAATTCTTGATTTTATTTCTTATAAAAGTGATTGACACATTTATTTGTGTCAATCACTTCAAAATATAATCTTTGTTATAACAAATTATTAATTCTCAACTGCTGCCTGCGCCGCTGCAAGACGTGCTATTGGAACACGGAAAGGAGAGCAACTTACGTAGTTCAAACCAACACTGTTGCAGAACTTAACAGATGAAGGCTCGCCTCCATGTTCTCCACATATACCGCAAGTTAAGTCCGGACGTGTTGCACGACCTTTCTCAACAGCTATCTTAACGAGTTGTCCGACACCTTCCTGATCAAGAACTTGGAAAGGATCTACCTTCAAAATCTTCTTGTTCAGATACACTGGTAAGAAGCTTGCGATATCATCACGGCTGTAACCGTAAGTCATCTGAGTCAAGTCATTAGTTCCAAAGCTGAAATATTCTGCTTTCTTTGCTATTGAATCTGCTGTCAATGCAGCACGTGGTATCTCAATCATCGTACCGACTTTGAATGCAATCTCTGTTCCTTCTTCTTCAAACAGCTTCTTTGCAGTACTGCGTATTACGGCTTCCTGTTCGTCAAACTCGTTTACTATACCAATCAAAGGAACCATTATTTCAGGATGAGGATCAAATCCTTCTTTTTTCAGTTGTATTGCAGCACCAAGTATAGCTCTTGTCTGCATAGCTGTTATTTCAGGATATGTGTTTCCAAGACGGCATCCGCGATGACCCAACATAGGGTTGTGTTCACTCAATGAGTTAACTCTATTCTGTATAACCTGAATAGAAACTCCCATTTCGTCAGCCATTATCTGTTGTCCTTCTATATCGTGAGGAACAAACTCATGGAGTGGAGGATCAAGCAATCGGATGTTAACAGGGCATCCGTCCATTGCTTTCAATATTCCATAGAAGTCTTGTTTTTGATAAGGAAGCAGTTTTTCAAGAGCCTTTTCGCGTCCTTCTTTCGTATCTGCGAGAATCATTTCGCGCATTGCTTTGATCTTTTCATTCTCAAAGAACATGTGCTCTGTACGGCAAAGACCGATTCCAACTGCTCCAAAGTTACGCGCAACTTGTGCATCGTGCGGGGTATCGGCATTTGTGCGTACAACGAGTTTCGTGTATTTGCTGCAAAGTTCCATGAGGTTTGCAAAGTCGCCAGTAACCTCCGCAGGTTTTGTTTGAACTTCTCCGTTGTAAATTTCGCCTGTACTTCCGTTCAGAGAAATATAATCACCTTCTTTCAGCACCACTCCGTCTATTTCCATTGTGCGTGCCTTATAGTCTATGTTAATAGCACCGGCGCCTGATACGCAGCATTTTCCCATACCGCGAGCAACCACAGCTGCGTGTGAAGTCATACCTCCGCGTGCAGTCAGAATACCTTCTGCGGCAGACATTCCGGCGAGGTCTTCCGGTGATGTTTCTATACGAACCATTATCACTTGGTGTCCTTCTTCGTGCCATCTTTCTGCATCGTCTGCAAAGAAAACAATCTGTCCGCAAGCTGCACCCGGTGAAGCAGGAAGTCCGCGTGTGAGAACTTTTGCTTTTGCCTGTGCAGTTTTGTCGAATACAGGGTGCAGAAGCTCATCGAGTTTATTAGGCTCGCAACGTTTCAATGCTGTTTTTTCGTCTATTTCTCCTTCTTGTAACAAGTCCATAGCTATCTTCACCATAGCTGTACCTGTACGCTTTCCGTTACGCGTTTGCAAGAACCACAGCTTGCCTTCTTGTACGGTAAACTCCATGTCCTGCATATCGTGATAGTGCTTTTCGAGCTTTTCTTGAATAGCATTTAGTTCCGCATATATCTCAGGCATATTCTCTTCCATTGACGCATATTTAGATGCGCGTGTGGCTTCGTCTATATCTTGCTGCTTAGCCCAACGCATAGAGCCTTCTTTGGTGATTTGCTGCGGTGTGCGAATACCTGCCACAACATCTTCTCCCTGTGCGTTGATAAGATATTCACCGTTGAAAATATTCTCTCCCGTAGCAGCGTCGCGACTGAAACAAACACCTGTTGCTGATGTGTCGCCCATGTTTCCGAACACCATAGCCATAACAGAAACGGCTGTTCCCCATTCTGCCGGAATGCCCTCCATCTTGCGGTATAGTATTGCACGTTCGTTCATCCAGCTGTCGAACACTGCGCATACTGCACCCCAAAGCTGTTCCATCGGGTCGTTAGGAAAATCTTTTCCTGTCTGAGTCTTGATAGCTTCCTTGAACAATTTTACAAGCTGTTTCAGCTCATCTACTGTCATTTCGTTGTCAAGACTTATGCCGCGCTGTGCTTTCACCTTTATGATAATAGCCTCGAACGGATCTATATCTTCTTTGTTGACCGGCTTCATTCCGAGTACAACATCACCATACATCTGTACAAAACGACGATAACTGTCGTAAGCAAAACGCTCGTTTCCTGTCTTTTTTGCCAAACCTTCAACAACTGTATCGTTAAGACCGAGATTGAGAATTGTGTCCATCATGCCGGGCATTGAAGC
>CALGRN010000166.1 GCA_937880835.1 uncultured Prevotella sp.
CCCGCGATAGCATTGGAAATAACAGTTGCAGCATCACCGGAAGAAAGTGCATCGGCATCAACTTCCGTAACATCTTCCATGATTACACCGTCAACTACCCAAAGCGGTTTAGAAGAACCGTAGATAGAAGTCGCACCACGAACACGTATCTTCGGTGCAGTACCGAATGTACCTGATACATTCTGCACACTCACACCGGCAGCACGTCCTTCGAGCGAACGAGAAATGTCAGAAACACCGTCGAGTTTAGCTTTTTCGGCATCAACCTTTGTAGATGCACCAGTGAACAATCGCTTGTCCATCTTCTGCATACCGGTTACGACAACTTCCTTAATTGTCTGTGCTTCTTCGGGTTCGAGGATAATTTTCATATCCTGTCCACCTCTAACCGTCTTGGTTTTCATACCAATAAAACTAATCACCAACGTAGGGTTGGATTGATCGACATTGAGGGAGAACTTTCCGTCAATATCCGTCACAGTTCCATTTTTCGTATCTTTGACGAAAACGGACGCATTGATCACAGGTTCGTTGTCTTCTGCAGAAATAACGACACCTGTCACTTTCGTTTGAGCCATTACCATTCCAACATATATGAAAAGGCAGGTCAAAATCAAGCTTAGTCTTTTTTTCATATTACCTCTTGACTTGTTAATAATTTTATTTTATTCTGTTACAGTTTGCAAATTTACTTTTTTTTCCTACAAAGTGCAAATATTTAACTAAAAAACTTTTGTTTTATTTGAGTAAGACAGCAATTTTACTCCACTTTTTAGATACGATTATGAAGCGTTTGCATTTCTCTTTTCATTACATTTTTTAAGGTTGAAGAATAATGTGCATAAAATCAAAGGCTTAACGCATAAGTGTTTTTCGACAAGAATACAATATGCCGACTACACCTTATATATAAATATAGGTATAGTCGGCAATATTTTTATTTTACAAGTACAACAAGGTACTTGCTTGTACTCCAAAATATCTGCGGATTTGTTATTCTCAGAATATACTGATCGTTAGAATCAAGTGTCAAAGTATAGCTGCTTGACGGATGAGGAGTCATCAATTTTGCAGAGCTTGAATAGAATTTTATCTCTTTGTTAACTCTTATATCTATCTTCGTGAAATAATTCTTGTTGAAGTTAGACTGCAAAACTTTTCCTTTAACGAGAATGTTCTGTTCTTTAAGTTCTTTCTTCGTTCCGTAAACAAACCATGCTGTATTGATTTGTTTGTCTTGATTGGTTATGGTCTGAGTTTTTTGACTGCTTTCAGTCTTCAAGTTAGTGACATCAGTATTCAGATTGTTTATTTTCTCATCAAGTTCCGAAATATGAATGTCTTTCGCATCAAGTTCCGCTCTTAACTGCTGCAACTGCTGTTCTTTCTCGTCAAGCTGTTTTGTCAACGCTTCAACAGTCTTCTTCAATTGGTCTCCGCTGAATTTGCTGTCACGCAACTGATTACGCAATTTTTCGATAAGTTCACGATTTTTATTCATCGTCTGAGAAACAAACTTCATATTCTCTCTTATCTGCTGAGCTTTGCTAACGCCTTCACCACTCTTTGCTATGCTGATACGTTTTTCTGCTTCATTAATTTCACGAAAGCCCTCATTTATCTCATTCAGAGTAGCCATCATTCCATTAATCTCATTGTCTCTCTCTGCAATGATTCTCTGCAAGGAATCATTCCGAGCCATATCTTGAAGCCCGGATGCAGCTTTGTCATTTTTACATGCAGCCAGAATTATCACTCCGACTACTAAAACTAATAGTTTTTTCATATCATTACGATTTAGTTTCTCTTTTTTTTATTTTTACCTGCAAGCACTATCACTATTTCTCCTCGTGGTTCTTGCCCGCAGAAATGTTCTGTTACTTCTTTCAATGTACCTCTGACGCTTTCTTCGTGTATCTTTGATATTTCTCTGCACACGCTCACCTGTCTTTCTTCTCCGAATGTTTCCGAGAATTGTGAAAGGGTTTTTACGAGTCTGTGCGGCGATTCATAGAATATCATCGTTCGCGTTTCGTCTTTCAGGCTTTCTATTTTTGTCTGCCGTCCTTTCTTCTGTGGCAGGAAACCTTCGAAGCAGAAGCGTTCGCAAGGCAATCCCGAAGAAACGAGTGCAGGTACAAATGCGGTAGCACCCGGCAAGCATTCAACTTTTACATCGGCATTTACTGCTTCACGTATGAGGTAAAATCCCGGATCGCTTATGCCCGGAGTGCCGGCATCGCTTATAAGTGCTATGCTCTGTCCTGCCTTCAAACGCTCCACAATTCCCGTTGCCGTTCCATGCTCATTAAACTTATGGTGCGATACAAGATGATTCTTTATATCATAATGTTTGAGCAGGACTCCCGAAGTGCGTGTATCTTCTGCCAATATCAAATCAACCTCTTTCAGTATTCTGACAGCACGCAAGGTTATATCTTCCATATTACCTACCGGAGTAGGAACAATATATAATGTACCCATTCGGCTACAAATATATATGAAATTATCTTCTTTTGCAAGAAACAGAGTAATTCTTTACAATTTTTAGCACAAATCTTATGCAAAATTCTTTAACGACAATCAATGCCGTAAAGTTTGAAAGAACGCATTCAATCAACGGTTTCAGAGGATGTACAATGTGCATAAACATGGTATGAAAGTATGATTGTTTCATATCGGAAAATACAACATTTTTTTGCAGGTTTATATTTATAAATATGCGAAAGTTATCGTTTTGCGCCTCAAAAGTTATCCTTTCATAGCACAAAAGGATAACTTTTACACTCTGAAAGGATAACTTTTGAAATACGCTTCACAACCTGCTGACAATCAACTTTATACTTATCGCATATTCATGGCTATACCGACAGACTTTAATATCGGACAATCGCCATGACACGACCAATCGCAGATTACAATCATTTACCATTTAATTTTAAGACAAACACATTATTATAATATATGTATATGATAACATCATAAAATCAAAGAATGAAAGGCACATTTAGAAGATGCTTTACAGAAAAACAAAAGACCGCATCGAAAGCTGTATAAAACAAACTTTCGATGCGGTCTTATATTTATATTAAGGTGAAAATATCGCGTATTACAGATTGGCAAGTTCTATGACTTTATCAACAGCTGCATTTATACCATCGACATTTTTACCTCCTGCCGATGCATAATGCGGCTGTCCTCCGCCTCCACCTTGGATGAGTTTTGCAGCCTCGCGCACCATTTGTCCTGCATTAAGACTATGAGATTTCACAATATCGTCACTCAACATTACGCTAAGGAGTGGCTTTCCGTTTGAGACAGAACCTATTACACACACGAGATTTTCATTTATCGCCTCACGTATCTTGAAAACAATGTCTTTGGATGCAGCAGCATCTACTGGTATAACCGCCTTTATAACGCTCACCCCGTTCACCGTTTCTGCACGTTTGAGCAATTCGTCTTTCATGCGCTCAACAGCTTGCGCGTGGAACTTCTCCACTTCTTTTTTCATCTCCTCGTGTTCATTTATATATTTCTCTATAACGCCTTTCAAGTCTTTGGCATTATTAAAGAGACCTTTTATAGCACGTATCGTATCTTCAAGAGTATATACGGCTTCCTCGCATTTGCTTCCCGTTATTGCCTCTATACGGCGTATTCCGGCAGCAACCGAGCTTTCGGCAATAATCTTGAACATACCTATGCTTCCGGTATTCCTTACGTGTATTCCTCCGCAAAACTCACAAGAAGGACCGAATTTCACCACACGCACCCTGTCGCCGTATTTCTCTCCGAACAACGCTATTGCTCCCATATCCTTCGCTTCCTCAACCGGTATCTCGCGATACTCATCAAGCGATATATTCTCGCGCACCATGCTGTTTATCATTCTCTCCACTTCGCGCAGCTCTTCGTCTGTTACTTTGCTGAAATGAGAGAAGTCGAAACGCAGCGTATCGGCACTTACGTAAGAACCCTTTTGCTCCACATGACTTCCGAGAACTTCTTTCAGAGCATAATCGAGCAAGTGTGTTGCAGTGTGATTTGCCGCACTTGCAGCTCTTTTATCGGTATCCACGCATGCCATAAAGTCCGCCTCAATGTCTTTCGGCAGTTCTTTCACGATGTGCACAGTACGATTATTCTCTCTCTTCGTATCTATAATGTCAACCGTTTCGTTTTCATTCACGAGCACACCTTGCTCTCCTACCTGTCCTCCCATTTCACCATAGAACGGCGTAAAGTCAAGTATTACCTCATAGAATGAAATTTTCTTCTGCGTTACTTTTCTATAACTGATTATCCGGCACTCATATTCCGAATAGTCATAGCCCACAAACTGTTGTTCGCCTTGCCTTATTTCGACCCAATCGGAGTTCTCTACGGCAGCCGCATTACGCGCTCTTGCCTTCTGTTTCTGCATTTCCTCGTCGAAGGTTTTATTATCAACGGTATATCCGTTCTCACGACATATAAGTTCGGTAAGGTCGAGTGGAAATCCGTAAGTATCGAAAAGGCGGAATGCTTTAACGCCGTCAAGCTCGGTGCGACCGTTCTCTTTCAGTTCGTCCATTGCCTCGTTAAGCATCGTAATTCCTTTATCGAGAGTACGCAGGAAAGAATCTTCCTCCTCTTTTATAACACGGCTGATGAGTTCTTTCTGCGCCGGGAGTTCCGGATATGCATCCCCCATCTCTTTCACAAGCATCGGAATAAGTTTGTATATGAACGCTTCTTTCTGTTCCAAGAATGTGTATGCGTAGCGAACGGCACGTCTTAGAATGCGTCTTATCACATATCCTGCCTTTGCATTGCCGGGAAGTTGTCCGTCAGCAATACTGAAAGCGACTGCTCTAAGGTGGTCTGCAACGACTCTCATCGCAACATCCGTCTTCTCGTTCCTGCCGTATTCCTTGCCCGAAAGGTTGCCAATCTCCTTTATTATCGGCTGGAATATATCGGTATCGTAATTAGATTGCTTTCCTTGAAGAGACCTTACGAGCCGTTCAAAGCCCATTCCGGTGTCTATTACGTTCATTGGCAGAGCATCAAGACTGCCGTCCGACTTCCTGTTAAACTGCATAAAGACGAGATTCCATATCTCTATTACCTGCGGATCGTCTTTGTTTACGAGTTTGTATCCGGGCATCTTGGCTTTCTCTTCGGGTGTACGTGAGTCGAGATGTATCTCCGAACACGGTCCGCAAGGACCTGTATCACCCATCTCCCAGAAGTTATCGTGCTTGTCACCGTTTATTATATGGTCGGCAGGAACATGCTTTGCCCAATACTTTGCAGCTTCATCATCACGCTGAATGTTATCCTCCGGCGAGCCTTCAAACACCGTTACGTATAAGTCTTCGGGGTTTATATGAAGCACTTCTACAAGGTATTCCCATGCAAAGTCTATCGCTTCTTCCTTGAAATAGTCTCCAAAGCTCCAATTACCGAGCATTTCAAACATGGTGTGATGATATGTGTCGTGTCCCACTTCCTCCAAATCATTATGCTTTCCGCTCACTCTAAGGCATTTCTGCGAGTCTGCTCTGCGACGCGGTTTCGGTTCTCCTGTGCCGAGAATGATATCTTTCCATTGGTTCATACCTGCATTTGTGAACATCAATGTTGGATCGTCTTTGATAACCATTGGTGCAGACGGCACGATAGTGTGTCCTTTCGACTCGAAAAATTTCTTGAAAGAATCGCGTATTTCGTTAGCTGTCATCATTTTATTTGATTTTTATATCGATTTCTTTTAAAAGTTTTGCAAAGATAGGATGTTTTGACTATTTTTGCAAATAAATCGTTCATTGTTTGACAAAAAGTAACTAAAATTGTCCTATGGAAGAATATAGTAAATACAAGTTGTATTATTCGATAAAAGAAGTTGCAGAAATCATCGGTGTGAATGAATCGACACTGAGGTTCTGGGAGACAAAATTTCCGCATCTGCGCCCACGCACCAATAAGGCGAATGTGCGCATGTACAAGGAGAACGACATAGAACAACTGAAACTGATTTACAACCTTGTGAAGGTGAGAGGATTCAAACTGGATGCCGCGCGCAAGATGATTAACGAGAACAGAAGCGGAGTTGATAAGAGTGCACAAATACTTGAAACTCTCATTTCGGTAAGAGACCAGTTGAAAGACTTGAAAAACCACATCGATTCGCTTGTGTAACGACCGTATGAGAATTATTCGGCACGACATTGCTTTTGCAATTTGTGCCATACGTCTCATACATCGTTGTCGCATTATTATTGCCGTATGCACCCGAAGCATATTGCTTTTCAATCTTTATCGCATTTCGTTTCATACATCTGCAACAATGCTGCGGACATGCACGAAAAGCGTCTTTGAGAAATAAAAATCAAAGAACAAATTAGCGGATATTATTTAAAAGAAAAACAAAAGTTTTGGTTTCGTATTTCAAAAGCTATCCTTTTGCACTATAAAAGCTATTGTTTTGTGATGCAAAAGCATAACTTTCAGGATACAAAAGGATAACTTTTGAAATTCGGTTTGCAAAGTGTTGATATTCAGGATAATGTAAATCGCACTATCCAATCTGTTTTGTCGTGATTGAAATGCACGCCGTAAAGCATGTTTTTACATTATTATAATCGTACATCTTATTATATAATGTACCTTCTTCGTGTTTTATTTAAGATGCAATTCGTTTCTTAGAAACTTCGGAGTGTAACCTAATTTGCTTTTAGCAACCTCCTCAGGAGTTCCCGTAGAAAGTATTCTTCCACCCTTGCGTCCACCGTCCGGTCCCATGTCTATTATATGGTCGGCAAGTTTTATCACATCCAAGTTGTGCTCGATTACAATCACCGTATTGCCTCTTTCAACGAGTTTTTGGAGCACGTTCATAAGTATGCGTATGTCTTCAAAATGCAATCCGGTGGTGGGTTCGTCCAATATGTAAAGCGTTTTGCCTGTATCGCGCTTGCTTAACTCGGTAGCCAGCTTCACACGTTGACTCTCTCCGCCCGACAAAGTGGTTGACGGCTGCCCCAGTTTTATATATCCCAACCCGACATCCTGTATAGTCTTGATTTTTTGCAGTATGTTAGGCACGGCGTCGAAGAACTCTACCGCCTGATTGATAGTCATGTTCAGAACATCTGCAATACTTTTTCCTTTATAGCGAACTTCAAGCGTTTCGCGGTTATAACGCTTTCCGTGACATACCTCGCACGACACCATTACATCGGGAAGGAAGTTCATCTCTATCGTTTTATAGCCGTTTCCGCCGCAAGCCTCGCATCTTCCGCCTTTTACATTGAATGAAAACCGTCCCGGTTTGTAGCCTCTTATCTTTGCTTCCGGAAGGCTTACGAACAGCGAACGTATATCTCCGAACACTCCGGTATATGTAGCCGGGTTGCTTCTCGGAGTTCTGCCGAGCGGACTTTGATCTACATTCACAACCTTGTCGATGTACTCTATTCCTTCGATATTGTCATAAGGCATCGGCTTTTTCAACGAACGATAGAAATGATGAGACAATATCGGCTGCAACGTTTCGTTGATAAGAGTCGATTTCCCCGACCCTGATACACCCGTAACCACTATCAGATTGCCCAAAGGAAAAGCAACATCAACTCCTTTCAGATTGTTTCCTCTTGCTCCGCGTATTATGAGTTGCTTGCCATTTCCGCTTCTGCGCTCTTTCGGTATTTCTATTTCTCTATGCCCGAACAAGTATTGCGCCGTCATATCTGTGTCGTGATTGCCGTTCATTTTCTCTTTCATCAGCTTTGGAGAACCTTGAAACACCACCTCACCACCTTTACGCCCGGCTTTCGGACCTATATCAACAATGTAGTCGGCGTTAAGCATCATGTCCTTATCATGCTCAACCACTATCACCGTATTGCCTATATCGCGCAGTTCTTTAAGGCTTTTTATGAGACGTTCGTTGTCACGCTGATGCAGACCAATGCTTGGTTCATCGAGTATGTAAAGCACATTGACGAGCTGAGAGCCTATCTGTGTGGCGAGACGAATGCGCTGACTCTCTCCTCCTGAAAGCGTTGCTGACTGTCTGTTGAGTGCAAGATAATCCAAACCGACTTCAAGTAAGAAGTCAATACGTGTGCGTATCTCTTTCAATATCTCCGTTGCAATCTTGCGTTGTTTAGGTTCGAGATGTTCTTCGGCATCATTCAACCATTCCCGAAGTTCTTCTATATCCATGTTGGCAAGCTCGGAAATGTTCTTATCCCATATACGATAAGACAACGCTTCGCGGTTAAGTCGCATGCCTTTGCATTCCGGACATGTTGCAGTTGCAAGGAACTGGTCTGCCCATTTCTGTCCGCTTGCACTGTCGTCGTTCTCCATCACGCTGCGCAGATATTTGATTACGCCGTCGAAAGCAATGAAATAATCGCTTGATGTATGAACAAGCTCTTTTTCAATCTTAACGTTTTCGAGGCTGCCGTAAAGTATTTCGTTAAGTGCTTCGTCTGGTATGTCCATCACGGAGGTTTTCAAATCACAGTCATATTTGTGCAAGATAGCGTCTATTTGCCAGAAAATCATCTGGTTCTTATATTTTCCAAGCGGTACGATTGCACCTTCGTGTATGCTTAGTTTTCTGTCCGGAACGACCTTGTTCAAGTCTATCTCGTTTATATATCCGAGCCCTTTGCAGTGCGGGCATGCCCCTTCGGGAGAGTTGAACGAGAATATATTAGGTGCAGGATCTTTGTATGATATTCCGGAAGTAGGACACATGAGACGTTTTGAGAAATATTTTGTCTCTCCGTTGTCTTTGTCCATAATCATGATAAGACCGTCTCCTTGCGTCATTGCAGTGGAAACACTTTTGCGAAGACGCTCATTATCTTTATCCTGTACTTGAAGTTTGTCTATTATTACCTCTATATTATGGTTCTTGTATCTGTCAACTTTCATGCCGCGAGTTATCTCGCTTATCTCTCCGTCTATTCGTATATAGAGATAACCCTTGCGTCTCATGCTCTCGAAAAGTTCGCGGTAATGTCCTTTTCTGTTTCTTACCAATGGCGCAAGTATGAATATTCGCTTGTCGGAATAATCGTTGAGAATCATCTCAATGACT
The DNA here is from genome assembly GCA_937880835.1 of uncultured Prevotella sp. Taxonomy (GTDB): domain Bacteria; phylum Bacteroidota; class Bacteroidia; order Bacteroidales; family Bacteroidaceae; genus Prevotella. Next base: position 9,104 of record CALGRN010000166.1, read on the forward strand.
TTCTCTTCGGTGTATTTTACCATCTTCTCGCCCGTAATATAGCTGTAAGCAGTTCCTGCCCGCGCATAAAGCAGGCGCAGGAAGTCGTATATTTCGGTTGTAGTACCTACTGTTGAGCGAGGATTTTTGTTTGTTGTTTTCTGCTCAATGCTTATAACCGGGCTCAGCCCTGTTATCTTATCAACGTCCGGACGTTCCATTCCGCCGAGAAAATTACGTGCATAAGCCGAAAATGTTTCTATGTATCTGCGCTGTCCTTCTGCAAATATTGTGTCGAAAGCGAGCGATGATTTGCCCGATCCGGACAATCCTGTTATAACGGTAAGTGAATTGCGCGGTATTTCAACATCAATGTTTTTCAGATTGTGTACACGTGCTCCCCAAACGTTTATCTTTTCATCTTCACGATTCATTTTTGTTTTATTTGCCTTATTCGAAATCAGAAATGCCGTTTGCTTCCGTATATCCTCTTAGCAGATTGACGTCACGTTTGATATCGAAAGTTCTGCCGTCAGCTCCTTTCGCCTTTACAAGTACATAGTAAACTCCCTGCTTCACGTCCTTGCCTTTGTATTTTCCGTCCCATCCTTCGGCAGGATTATCCCATTCATATAGTTTCTGTCCCCATCTATTAAATATGTAGGCATGGAACTCCGTAATGCTTTGATAACCGCTTTTTGCCTTGTATATGTCGTTTATTCCGTCGCCGTTTGGAGAGAAGGCATTAGGAAATTCGAGCTTGCTTTCGCTTATTGATATTCTTATAGGGTCTGTTACGTCCCAATATTCCTTTGTGTATGTTATGGAATCTTCACCTCTTGTGAACACGGCATAACACACTATGCGGTGCGAACCGGCTTTCAGGAAGGTGTATTCGGTTTCTTCTTCATACCTTATAAGATAGGGTTCGTCTTCTCCTTCCGTCGTAAATCTCCATTCGTAGTATGCATTCCAACCTGTCGTATTATCGGAATTGGCTTTGAAACGAACTGTAAGCGGAGCAGAACCGGCATAATCGTTGGTCGTCTCCTCACCGTTTTCGGTCATTATTACAGCCGTAGGGCTTATTGTCGGATTATCATCCGCAATCGCGTTTGCCGCAAATGAGACAAAGGCAACGTACATAATAAGATTTCTCAACGTCATTTTCATTGTAATTAAAATGTTTTATTCCTGTTCCGCAAGCTAAATACAGTATATCAACAACAGAGTTACGCTCACTGTCTTCTACCCAAAATTCTAAGCAGATATATGAAAAGGTTGATGAAATCCAAATAAAGCGACAGTGCACCAATTAGTGCAATCTTCTGTGATTGTTCATCCATATCGACACAGTTTGCAAGCATCTGCTTTATCTTCTGCGTGTCATAAGCCGTCAATCCTACGAAAATCAATACTCCGGCATAGTTGAGTATCATTGCAAGACCGCTGCTTTTCATGAATATGTTTACAATAGTTGCTATGATTAATCCTATCAAAGCCATGAACAGCAGTTTGCCAAACGAAGACAAATCTGCCTTTGTCACATATCCGAATACCGACATAACGGCGAACGTTCCGGCTGTTATGAAGAACACATTTGCTATCGAATCCATTGTATATGCAACGAATATTACCGACAGCAGTGCTCCGTTAATAATCGAGTAGAGTATGAACATCAGCGTGGCAGTTGTCAGCGAAAGTCTGTTTATGGCTGCCGTGACACCGAAAACCAATGCAAATTCAGCTATGATAAGTCCCCACATCAATACTTTATTAGTTAATATGGTCATCATAAGACCCGGCGATGACGCCACCCCGTAAGCCGTTATGCCTGTTATAACCATTGCAAGCGTCATCCACACATATACTTTGCGCATCAGCGCAGGAAAAGCAAGAGAGAGCGATTGCTCTTTCTCGTTGACCATTTTTTCCCAATCTCTTATTTCCATAATCTATCTGTTTTATAACTATTTAATATCAAACATTATGCCAAAGAATTTGCATAAGGCATAATTACATTATGCAAAGATAGACGAAAGATGCCTAATTGCAAAACAATATAATACTATTTTATTTTTGTTTGATTAATATTTTGAAGTTTTGTGTTTATTTTTCAAAGTGTCATTTTCGTATTTCCGAAAATGTTTATTGCGACAACAGTGCATCAGCTGCCACTATCGCACATGGCGATAAAAATAAAACGGGTTTCTTTTGCAGTATCTTTGAATTGCGCTAACTTTGCAGACAAAACCGCATATAACATGAAACAGGTTAAGCCAAAGAAAAATCTCGGACAGCATTTCCTAACCGATTTGGACATAGCAAGGCGCATTGCCGACACTGTTGACGCATGTCCCGACATCCCGGTGTTGGAAATCGGTCCCGGCATGGGTGTGCTTACGCAATATCTAACGACAAAAGAAAGGCTCGTAAAGGCAGTAGAAATAGACAAAGAATCGGTTGATTATCTGCACGAAAACTATCCGGAGCTGCGCGATAATATCATCGGAGAGGATTTCCTCAGAATGGATCTGAACGATATTTTCAATGGTGACAAGTTCGTACTTACGGGAAATTACCCTTACGATATATCATCGCAGATATTCTTCAAGATGCTCGACTACAAGCAACTCATACCGTGTTGCACGGGAATGATACAGCGCGAAGTGGCTCTGCGCATAGCATCGAAGCCGGGCAACAAGGCTTATGGCATTTTGAGTGTGCTCATACAGGCGTGGTATGACGTTGAATATCTGTTTACGGTTGATGAAGATGTGTTCAATCCTCCGCCCAAAGTGAAGAGCGCGGTCATACGTATGACACGCAATAAGGTTGAAAACATAGGTTGCGATGAAAAACTTTTCAAGCGTCTTGTGAAAACTGTTTTCAATCAACGGCGCAAGATGTTGCGCGTAAGTCTTCGCCAGATGTTCTCTGCGACAAAGCCTTCTGCCGAGTTTTACGAGCAGGATGTGATGACAAAACGCCCCGAACAGCTCAGCGTTCAGCAATTTGTCGAACTGACAAACATTGTAGATGCGCAGATAAAAGCATTGGAAAAAAAAGATGCTTAACAGAAACAAACACGATTGCAGCATCTTTTTCAGAATTACCAAACAAGGGGTTGGACCGACATCGAATTGACTGTTGCGGTCTGACCCCTTTTGTTTTAATTATCATATACCTAACGATTACGTCATCAGACAATAGCTTTGTATCTTCCTATCGCTTTACAATCTTATCGGTTTTGTTTCCGTTTCTTACTATATACACGCCTTTCTGCAGCTTGTCTATATCGGCATCGGAAGCAATCAGTATTCCCGATATATTATAAATGTATGTCCGCCCGTCGGTTATTTCTGCCTCAATCTCGTTTATTCCCGTAGGTTCTTTCGTAAAGAAAAGTTTGTGCAACTCATCGAGAGCATAAGACTTGACTTGCGTATCGCCGTCAAACAAAATCAAGTTGCTGTCTTTTACCCTTATGTTTGTAAATTCCGACAAGGCTGTGCTTTCTTGTGTTGAAGCAGCATCGTTCTTCTGAACCGTTATATAATTATAATCGTCAGCCCAAGCCAGAATGCTTGTCAGCATTGCTGTTGCAAGCAAAAAACAACGCATATACATCTTATTTCGTTTAAATTATGTGGACAAAAGTAATTAAAAAAAACGATTTATCACCAAACATGTATTACAATTTTTCTAAGTATATGTGAAAATAAAATATCAATACGTGTGCCCCTGATTATCAGCAGGTTGCAAACAGTTTTTCAAAAGCTATTGTTTTGCACTGCAAAAGGATAACTTTCATCGTGCAAAAGGATAACTTTTGCACGATGAAACGATAGCTTTTGAAATTCAATTATTATAATGTCGTTTTTCCGCTGTTATGCCACATGGTCGGTATTTTACAAAAATCAGGCATTTGCCGAAATTATTTTAAATGCTGCCGAGATGCCGACCGTATTACTTGCTTATGGGTATTTTGGAATATTATGCATTTATTTTTCTTCAAATATTTTACGATTTTCATTTTTAATTCCTATCTTTGCAATGAGATATAGAATAGGACAATGCATCCGTATTATCAAGAACTGAACTTGTTTCTTTCGGTTTGCATGTTCTTCATATAAAAAGGAGAATATTGGAACTGAAAAAGTTAATAAACGATACGGCTAAAATAGCGTTTCCGTTGATACTCGGCGGAGCGATATTATACTGGATGTATCGCGACTTCGACTTTCGTAGCATAGAGCACGTGATGCTCTATGAGATGAACTGGACGTGGATGTTGCTGTCGTTTCCGTTTGGAATACTTGCGCAAATGTTTCGCGGCTGGCGTTGGAATCAGCTGTTAGAACCCGTCGGAGAGCACACACGAAGCTCTGTAAGCATTTATTCAATATTCCTGTCTTATGCCGTAAGTCTCGTAATACCGCGCATAGGAGAGTTTACGAGATGCGGAGTGTTGAAGAAATACGACGGAGTTTCCGTTCCGAAATCAATAGGAACAGTGGTCACCGAACGCGCGATAGACTTTATTATCGTGCTTATCATAACGGGAATGACGCTCTTGTTGCAGATAAGACAGTTCGATACGTTCTTCTCAAAGACAGGAACGAGCATCGACGGACTGTTGAGCAGGTTCTCCGTTACGGGCTGGATAGTCACTTCCATTTGCGGTCTTGCGGCAGTGTTGCTTGCATATCTGCTGTTCAGAAAGCTGATGATATACAACAAGGTGAAAGAAACGCTGTGCGGAATATGGCAAGGTGTGATTTCGTTGAGAGGTGTAAAGAACATCAATCTCTTTGTTTTCTACACGTTGGCAATATGGGGAAGCTACTTCCTTCATTACTATCTGACGTTCTTCTGTTTCGATTTCACAAGCAATCTCGGCATTGAGTGCGCCCTTGTCACATTCGTATTGGGAAGCATCGCCGTAATTGTGCCAACACCGAACGGCGCAGGTCCTTGGCATTTTGCAGTGAAGACAATGCTCATTCTCTACGGAGTGGCAGATGTAAATGCGCTCTATTTCGTGCTGATAGTGCATACGGTGCAGACAATGCTCGTCATTCTGCTCGGCATTTACGCATGGGTTGCACTATCGTTCACACGCATAAGAAAGGCAAAAGCTTCGGTATGATGATACATAAGAGACGGTATTTGAGAAACAAACAACAAAAATATAATTATTAACCTTAGGAAGCGGAGGGCTTAAACGACAGTGGCTGAAATAAGAAACGGCACAGACTGAAAAGCGAAATCCACTTCCTGCAAATAACAAAATTATGAGTGAGATAAAGAATTTAAATCCGGAAAGTGTATGGCGTAACTTCTATGAGTTGACACAAGTTCCTCGTCCGTCAGGTCATTTGAAGCCTGTTCAGAACTTGACTTTGCCAAGCGAGTAGGAGTAGAAGCATTTGTTGATTCTGCTGATAACATCATCATGCGTAAGCCTGCTACACCGGGAATGGAGAACCGTAAGGGCATAATATTGCAGGCTCACATGGACATGGTGCCTCAAAAAGCACCGGAAAGCAATCATAACTTCGAGACCGATCCTATTGAAACATGGATTGACGGCGAGTGGGTTAAAGCGAAAAACACTACTCTCGGAGCTGACAACGGTATGGGATTGGCTGCTATTCTGGCTGTAATGGAGGCGAAAGACTTAAAACATGGTCCGATAGAAGGACTTATCACTGCCGATGAAGAGACCGGTATGTTCGGAGCAAACGCACTCGAATCCGGTATATTGAAAGGCGATATATTGTTCAATCTCGACTCTGAGACATGGGGCAAGTTCGTTATCGGAAGTGCCGGAGGTATTGACTTTACAGCAGAGCTCGACTATCAGGAGGTTGCAACAGATGCCGAAGATGTTGCATTGAAAGTTACTTTGAAAGGTATGAAGGGCGGACATTCAGGTCTTGAAATACATGAAGGTCGCGGAAACGCAAACAAAATGATGGCTCGTTTCGTTTACAATGCTATAAAGAACTTCGAGTGTCGTCTTGCAACTTGGCACGGAGGAAACATGCGCAATGCCATTCCGTTCAAGGCAGAGGTTGTTCTCACCATGCCGAAAGAAAATGTTGAGGCAATAAAGGAGAATATAGAGGAATGGAAAGAGTTGTTCAACGATGAATATAAAGGTATTGAGAATGTTGTTGAATTCTTCGCAGAAGAAGTGGAAACGCCGAAGAATGAAGTGCCGGTAGAAGTACAGGACAATCTTATCAATGCCATATATGCTTGCCACAACGGCGTAATTCGCATGATACCTGCTTATCCTAATGTCGTTGAGACATCTTCAAACCTTGCCATAATCAATATCGAAGGCGGCAAGGCAGAGATACAGATACTTGCAAGAAGTTCTCGCGAGGACATGAAACAATACATCGTTGAGACTCTCGAATGCTGCTTCAACATGGCAGGAATGAAGGTTGAGACAAGCGGAAGCTATGGCGGTTGGGACCCGAATCCTGATAGTGAGATACTCCATGTCATGCTTAAAAAGTATAAAGAGATGTTCAGCGAGGATGGTATAATACAGGTTGATCATGCCGGTTTGGAATGTTCAATAATATTGGGCAAGTATCCTCATCTCGACGTTGTATCGTTCGGACCGACTATCCGCAGCCCGCACACAAGCACGGAACGCTGCTTGATACCTACGGTAGAGCCTTTCTGGAATTTGTTGAAGAAGGCTTTGGAAGACGCTCCGGTTAAGTAAAGAACTCGGTTTTATTGTTAATAGTAAGCTCACACTGTCTGTTGTTCCGTATGTGCGGAATGATGATAGTGTGAGTTTTTTATGTTATAGCAGGAACGATATTATAATCATATCGCAGACTTGAATGTTTGCGGAATATGTATTTTTATTTTACAAAAAAACGACAGTATCGTTTCTGCAATTCATTTTCTATTGTTTTGAGTTTCAAAAGCTATCCTTTTACATCTCAAAACAATAGCTTTTACACGCTGAAAGGATAGCTTTTGAAACGGCATTTGTAATGTTTTGACATTCAGGCAGATACAAGCTGCATCCTTGTTGTGTTATTGCCGTTAATGGGAATAATATATTTTTACAATCTCAAATACTGCAGACGATACGCGAGATATGTTTATATATGCATGACAAAGGGCATGACTCTTTGTCATGACGATAACTCTTAATGGCTATAAAGCATGCGCACATGTACATCGAGCGACTGTATCGGAATGATTTTTTAATAAGAATGAATTTTCTTATTGTTTCAAACGTCATTACTTATGATGCTGCAAGCATCACGCAAAATCTCGTATCAGCTCTTGAAATTCAATATTATTTTATATTACAAAAGCATGAAACGGATAAAAAAGACGCATAATACAGTTTGCTTTTCAATTTTATTTTATTAATTTTGCACCCGAAAACCAAATCATTAATAGAAAAATGGACGATTATCACGCCGAAAACAACGAATTTAAAGCGTGAGGAATAGCATGGTTTGCTAATCCTCACAGTTGAGTATTAATCTATGGAGGATTAGCAAATGAAAACATATTGGAACATTACAGAAAAACTCAATGCCATAAACGAATGGCAACCTAACTGTTGGGTACAGGTAACTTGTCCTACCGAAGAAGACCAGCAGGAACTCGAAGAGAGATTTCAGATACCCGATTACTTTTTCTCTGACATAAGCGATACCGATGAGCGGGCGCGCTATGAATATGACGACGGATGGATGCTTATCATACTTCGCATACCCTATGTTAAGGAAATAAGAAGCAGAACACCTTATACGACAGTGCCGCTGGGTATAATACACAAACGCGACGTGACGATAACGGTATGTTACTACGAGACAAACATGATGATAGACTTCGTGAGCTATCAGCAGAAACGAAGCGAAGGATTTACCGATTACGTGGATCTTATCTTCCGTTTGTTCCTCTCCTCCGCCGTGTGGTATCTGAAACGGCTTAAACAAATAAACACTCTTATTGACAAGGCGAAGCGCAATCTTGACAAGGAAGTGAACAACGAGAGCCTGATAGGGCTTAGCAGACTGCAAGATTCGCTTACTTATTTCACCACATCCATAAGAGGAAACGAGAACCTTCTTGCGAAATTGAAGTTCAAACTGCAAGTGGATGAGTTGGATGCAGACCTCATCGAAGACGTGAACATTGAGATGACGCAGGCAAGAGAGACTACAAGCATATACTCAGACATCCTCGAATCTACAATGGATACGTATTCAAGCATCATCAACAACAACATGAACACGATAATGCGAACGCTCACTTCGGTGTCAATAATACTGATGTTTCCCACTCTCATCGCGTCCTTGTTCGGCATGAACCTTGTTAACGGAATGGAAGAGTCTAAGTTAGGATTTCCGATAGCAATGGTATTGTCTGTTTTTGTTTCTGGTGTGTCGTGGTGGATTTTAAAGCATAAACGACTCATTTAATGGCTTTTTTTGCAAAAAAAACATTATAAATTAGGTAAATACAATTATTTTCATTAAGTTTGCACGATATATTATAAGTTGGAAATCGACTCATAAACTAAAAAAGTGAAATGATGGACTCTCAAGAAAATACCCTTAATCAGGGAACGTTGGAACAAGAGAACGAGGTAAATGAAACCGTAAAAGATGCTGAACAGACCGTTGAGGCTGTTTCGGAGAATGTTGAAAGTACCGAATCTCAAGTAGAAACAAATAGCGAGGAAACTCCCGTAAAAGAACACGAGGACAATGAAAAGGAATCCGAAAAGAAAAAAGAGGATGCCTTGAAGAATACTTATGCAACAAAGCAGGAGGTATTGGAACGTGTAAACGAAATAGCACATTCTGACGAAATGCCTGACAAAGAAGAGGTGGACAACTTGAAAACCATTTTCTATAAACTTCATACAGCCGAAAGAGAGGCTCAACAGAAAGCTTATCTCGATGCAGGTGGCAACCCGGAAGAATATCACGTATTGCCCGATGAGATTGAAGAGAGATTCAAAGCGGAGATGAGCGTGATAAAGGAAAAGCGTTCAAAGGTCTTTCATGAGCAGGAAGAAGAGAAACAGAACAATCTGAAACGCAAACTCGAAATAATCGAAAAAATAAAGTTTATGGCTACTTCTCCGGAAGAAGCAAATAAATCTTATCAGGAATTTAAGCGTCTGCAACAGGATTGGAAGGATATTAAAGCAGTCCCGGCAGATAAGGCTAACGAGCTTTGGAGAAACTATCAGTTGTATGTAGAGCAATTCTATGACCTGCTGAAACTTAACCACGAGGCTCGCGAATATGACTTCAAGAAGAACTTGGAAGCAAAGACAAAGCTCTGCGAAGCAGCAGAACGACTGGCTGAGGAGAACGATGTCATAAGTGCATTTCATCAGTTGCAGGAGCTTCATCAGCAATATCGTGAGATAGGACCTGTATCCAAAGAGCTCAGAGAAGAAATATGGTTGCGGTTCAAAGCGGCTTCAACGATTGTCAACAAACGTCACCAACAGCACTTCGATGAGTTGCGCGCAAAGGAAGAAGAGAACCTTGCAAAGAAGACATTGCTGTGCGAAAAGGTTGAAGAAATCGCAAAAATGGAAAACAAAGGTGCTGCCGACTGGGAGAAACACACTAAGGAAATCATATCCATACAGGCAGAATGGAAGACCATCGGCTTTGCTCCGCAGAAGATGAACGTTAAGATCTTTGAACGTTTCCGTACTGCTTGTGATGACTTCTTCGGTCGTAAGACAGAGTTCTTTAAAGTCTTAAAGGAGCGTTTTGCAGAGAATGCAGAAAAGAAGAGAGCCCTTGTAGAGCAGGCAAATGAACTGAAAGACAGCAAAGATTGGAAGGCTACATCTGCCAAATTGATTGAACTTCAAAAGGAATGGAAGAAGATCGGAATGGTGCCTAAAAAGCTTGGAGACAAGCTTTGGGAAGATTTTATCGGTGCTTGCAATCACTTCTTCGAGGCAAGAAATGCTGCTAATTCGGGCACTCGCAATGAAGAGCATGCCAATCTTGGCAAGAAACGCGATATAATAGATAAGCTGAAAGCCCTTGCAGAAGAGGTAAATGACAACATACAAGAGAATGTTCAGAAACTCGTAGAGGAATATAATACAATAGGACACGTACCTTATAAAGAGAAAGATAAAATCTACAAAGAGTATCACGACATTCTTGACAAACTGTATAAGGAATTGAATGTGTCAGTGGCACGCCGTCGTTTGGACAACTTCAAGAACAATTTGAAGAGCATGGCTAAGCGAGGTGAGGATGTTCTTGACAACGAACGAGGAAGACTTCTGCGTCGTTACGAACAGATAAAACAAGAAGTTCAGACTTATGAGAATAATCTCGGCTTCCTCAATGCTGCAAGCAAGAAAGGCAACAGTCTTATAGATGAGATGAATCGGAAGGTTCAGAAGCTGAAAGATGATATGGAACTCGTTAAGCAGAAGATAAAAGCTATCGATGCAGAGAACAAAGACGAGGAGAAAGAATAACAGAGAATGGCGGACATTTTGTCCGCCATTCTTGTTTTATACAGTTTGTTTTTAAGGCATTGAAGATATAAAATAAAACTCCCTGCAACAGTCATAATGATGTTGCAGGGAGTTTTTAATGTCCTTTAAATAAAAACTTAGGATTATCTGCGCAATCCTAATGCTTTGATGATAGCGCGATAACGATTGATATCACGGTCATACAAATAATCCAACAGTGCACGACGCTTTCCTACCAATTTGGTCAATGAACGTGCGGTAGTATGATCTTTACGGTGGCTTTTAAGGTGTTCCGTCAAATGGGAAATACGGTATGAGAACAATGCTATCTGGCTCTCAGCTGAACCAGTATCAGAGTTAGACTTTCCGTATTGTCCAAAGATCTCTTCTTTTTTTACTTTGTCTAAGTACATAGAACTTTTGTTAATAATTAATGATTTATGCTTTAATGCGGCTGCAAAGGTACTGCTTTTTATTCAGAATATAGAATATAGGGCGCGTCTTTTTTCTGTTTTTAACACTTATGCATGATTAAACATAAGAAAGAGTGCGGAAATCCGGGCGTTGAAGCCTTTATATAGGATATTCTGACAATGAACGAAATATTCCCATTCAGGCACAATAATATTATATAAGGTATGTTTATAAAAACCGGAAATAGTTTCTTTTTATTGACGAAAAGGTCTTTTATTGTAAAAAATATTGATAGAAATCAATATGAAAACAGGTATTTTGAAAGTTGAAAAAAGTGCTTTGAGAGGTCATTCCTGATGCTTTGCTGTTGCAAGAGTATTGTTCTTGCATTGCTGTTTCATTGTTTTAGCATCGCAATATGATAATTATTGCATTTCAAAAGTTATCCTTTCGGAATGTAAAACAATAGCTTTTGAAAATACGGATAAATATATTGACATGGTTTTTATACGAAAAATGCTGCTAAGTAATTGTCTTTCAGGATAAAAGAAAATACTCGCATGTTTGCGCCGTTTAATGCTTTCGGCTGCAAATATACGAGTATTTCGATGCGGTGTAAAATTATTTGATATTATTATTTCTGAAAAATCACGACATTATCAATGTATTTCGAGTCAAGACAAATTATGAAAATATTTTTCCTTATATGCTGGAAACCGCTTTAACACACAATGTTTTAAACATTGGCATGCGGCTCATTGCATGCTTTAAGGAGTTTCAGTCCATGATCTCTTTAAGAGGTTTCATTACAAAATCGCGCTCATTCATGAGCGGATGAGGTATTTTAAGGTCAGGCTCATCTATATACAAGTCGTCATATCTCAATATATCTATGTCTATTATACGGTCGTGATATTGGTTGTTTTTCGATTTCACGGTGCGCCCCATATTGCGTTCTATATCTTTGCTTGCATTCAATACAGCTTTCGGACTCAACTCTGTGTTCACGCATACTGCTGCATTGACAAACATGTTTTCCGACTTAAACCCCCAAGGTTCGGTAACATAAAAAGCTGATTGGCGCACAACTGTACCAATCAGCTTATCTATTTCTTCTATCGCTTTATGCAGATTACTCTCTTTGTTACCGAGATTTGTGCCGAGACTCAAATATACTTCGTGCCTACGCATTGCCGTCAGTCGTTCAAGATCAATAACGAATCGCCGTAGCAACCGAACCTGTAACCGTTCTTTACAGCCATGTTGTAAGCCTTCATTATAAGGTCATAGCCTCCGAAAGCAGCAGTTGACATTAGCAATGTGGACATCGGATGATAGAAATTAGCTACCATCGTATCTGCAAGTCCGAACTCGTAAGGAGGGAATATGAATTTGTTTGTCCAACCTTCATATTCTTTCAAAAGTCCATCTGTGCCTACGGCAGTCTCCGTTGCTTTTAAAACGCTTGTTCCAACTACACAGATTTTGTGCCCTTCCAGCTTTGTCTTATTCACTGTTTCGCATGCCTCTCTGCCTATAATCATCTGCTCGGAGTCCATTTTATGCTTTGTAAGGTCTTCCACTTCGATGTCATGGAAGTTGCCCAAGCCACAATGCAGCGTTATGAAAGAGAAGTTAATGCCCTTTATTTCCATACGCTTCATAAGCTCACGACTGAAATGCAGACCGGTGGCAGGAGCAGTAACAGCCCCTTCATGCTTGGCATAGAT
>CALGRN010000167.1 GCA_937880835.1 uncultured Prevotella sp.
TGATAGATTATCCTACTCTTGAAGAAGAGAAGAAGATAATACGGGAAAATCTTTCAGAGAGTCTGCCGGAAATTATGCAGGTGACAACATCTGAGGAAATAATAAATGCACGTAACGTTGTAAGACAGGTGTATATTGATGAAAAAATAGAACAATATATCGCCGATATGGTGTTTGCGACACGTTATCCGGAGAAATACGGACTTAAAGAATTGAAGGATATGATGACTTTCGGAGGTTCTCCGCGTGCAAGTATCAATCTTGCAAAGGCTTCAAGAGCTTATGCATTCATAAAACGTCGCGGATATGTAGTGCCGGAGGATGTACGTGCAGTAGCTCATGATGTAATGCGCCACCGTATTGGATTGTCTTACGAAGCAGAGGCAAGTAATATTACAAGCGAAGAAATAATAAGCAAGATAATAAATAAGATTGAAGTGCCTTGATTTTAATCATGGTAATGTTTGAATAATTGGTTAATCTGATGGATACTTCCGATATATTAAGTAAGGTAAGAAAGATAGAAATAAAGACTCGAGGATTGAGTTCAAATATCTTTGCAGGTCAATACCACTCTGCATTCAAAGGCAGAGGAATGGCTTTTGCAGAAGTAAGGGAATATCAGTTCGGAGATGATGTGCGCGATATAGATTGGAATGTCACGGCACGCTTTCATCGTCCTTATATTAAAGTATTCGAAGAAGAACGCGAACTTACCGTAATGCTTCTTGTGGATGTTTCCGGCTCTCTTGATTTCGGTACGACATGCCGTACAAAGAGAGATATGGTTGCGGAGATTGCTGCTACGTTAGCTTTCTGTGCCATTCAGAATAATGACAAGATAGGTGTAATCTTTTTTTCTGACAGGATAGAAAAGCACATACCACCAAAGAAAGGACGCAAACATATTCTTTATATAATAAGAGAAATTCTCGATTTTAAACCGCAAAGCCATAAGACAGACATAAATATTGCGATAGAAACACTTACAAAGGTGATGAAGCGCAGATGTACCGCGTTTATATTGAGTGATTTTTATACGAAGAATGATTTTGAGAGAACGCTTCAAATCGCAAACTCAAAACATGATATAGTTGCAATACAGGTATATGATCCTCGTGCTAAGGAATTGCCGGATATAGGGCTTATGAAAGTAAAAGATGCGGAGACAGGGCATGAAATGATAATTGATACAGGTAGCAAGAGATTAAGACGTGCCCATTCTGCCTATTGGTTTCAACGTGAAAGTGAACTGAAACACACTTTTGCAAAAAGTAATGTTGACAATGTGGCAGTCGCAACAAACGAAGATTATGTGAAATCATTGCTGGCATTGTTTGCTATGAGAGGATGAATGCTGGTAAATATTGGCTTATGTTCTGGAATATTAGATTATATATATATATACTGTTGCTATCTGTTTCTTTCACAACGGTTAAAGCGCAGGTAAGCGTGGAATCAAAGATTGACTCCATGCAGATACTCATCGGTCAGCAAACTAATATGAGTGTTAATGTCATTCTTAAAAAGGGGCAGAGATTGAATTTCCCTAATCTTAAAGGGAAATATATAATACCGGGTGTAGAAGTTGTTTCTGAGAGTAAAGCTGACACTTTGGAATTAGATCATGATTTATTGAATATTGGTAAGAACTATATCCTTACTTCTTTCGATGAGAACTTATATGCCATACCGGGATTTAAGGTTAAGGTTGACGGGAAAACGTATCAAGGAGAGACGATGGCATTGAAAGTGCTGACAGTAAAGGTAGATACCTTGCATCCGAATCAGTTTTATCCACCCAAAGATGTTCAAGATAATCCATTTAGCTGGAATGAATGGAGACTCTCATTTCTGTTGAGTATTCTTGTAGTTATACTTTGCGGATTAGGCGTCTATTTGATTTTGCGTCTTAAAGATAATAAACCTATTATACGTAAGATAAATTTCACAAGACGATTACTTCCTCATCAGAAGGCTATGGTTGAGATAAACAGGATAAAGTCGGAGAAATTGGTTACATCTGAAAATCATAAAGAATATTATACAAAACTTACAGATACAATAAGAGAATATATTGAAGAACGTTTCGGATTCAATGCAAAGGAGATGACAAGTCCTGAAATAATAGAATGTTTGAGCAGAGAATCTGACAGCGAGAAAATAGAGGAATTAAAAGAACTTTTCAACACTGCTGATCTTGTGAAATTCGCAAAGTACTCAACATTGATAAACGAGAATGATATGAATCTTGTGAATGCCGTAGATTTCATTAATTCAACGAAACTTGAAAATGAACCAACGACAATAAAGGAAAAACCTATATATACAGAGCAGGAAAAACGTTCGATACGTTCACGCATTATAATAAAATGCGTGTTAGGAATAATTGCAGCAGTTGTTATTGTCATGCTTTCATATATAATATATACTGTTATGAATATCCTTTAAATACATTATGCAGATGGAATTCGTAAACAAAGAGTATTTTCTGTTATTACTGCTTATATTGCCATACATAATATGGTATTTCTTATATCGTAAGAAAACTGAACCGACTATACGTATGAGCGATACTTTCGCATATCGCTATGCGCCTAAAAGCTGGCGTGTGCGTATCATTCACTTGCCAATGATATTGCGTATAATAGTATTTGCAACTGTTGTCATTATTCTTGCCCGTCCTCAAACACATAATGCATGGGATAAAAAAAATGTAGAAGGCATAGATATTATGCTTGCTATGGATGTTTCTACAAGTATGTTGGCAGAAGATTTGAAACCAAATCGCATGGAAGCAGCAAAAGAAGTGGCAGCAGAATTTATTTCCGATCGCCCTAATGACAATATCGGTCTGACTATTTTTGCAGGAGAAGCATTCACACAGTGTCCAATGACTGCCGATCATGCATCATTATTCAATCTGTTACGCAATGTACGTACGGATATTGCTGCAAGAGGAATGATAGCAGATGGAACAGCCG
Organism: uncultured Prevotella sp.; assembly: GCA_937880835.1. Classification (GTDB taxonomy): domain Bacteria; phylum Bacteroidota; class Bacteroidia; order Bacteroidales; family Bacteroidaceae; genus Prevotella. The sequence continues at coordinate 2,985 of CALGRN010000167.1, forward strand.
TTGGTATGGGATTGGCTAATGCGGTATCACGTCTTAAATCTTCCAAAGCAAAAAGCAAAGTTATAATACTTCTTACAGATGGAAGTAATAATACGGGAGACATATCTCCTATGACAGCTGCACAGATTGCAAAGAGTTTGGGAATAAGAGTATATACGATAGGTGTAGGAACAAATAGAGTTGCACCTTATCCTATGTATGTCGGCGGATCTACTCAATACGTAAACATTCCTGTTGAGATTGATACAAGAACATTGTCTGATATTTCAGCAGCTACTGACGGAAATTTCTATCGTGCTACCAACAACAGAGAGTTGAAGCAGATATATAAAGATATAGATAAACTTGAAAAAACGAAACTCAATGTTACTCGTTTCTCTAAAAGATACGATGCCTATCAACCTTTTGCAATGTTTGCGATAATAATATTGTTATTAGAAATATTGTTGAGAACGACAGTGCTTAGAAGAATACCGTAAATTAAGAGAAATAGAAAAAATAATAAATATGTTCAGATTTGAAGATCCTATATATCTATGGTTGCTGACTATAATTCCGGTACTTGCCATTGTCAGGTTTTACTTCGTTTTGCAGAAGAAAAGAAAACTGCGCAAGTTGGGAGAACCGGCTTTATTGAAAGAACTAATGCCTGATGTATCAAAATTCAGACCAACGGTTAAGTTCTGGCTTATTCAAACGGCATTGGCATTGTTGATAATTATGTTGTCAAGACCGCAGATGGGAACAAGTATGATAAAAGACAAACGTCAGGGAATAGAGACTATAATAGCATTAGATATAAGTAATTCCATGTTGGCACAGGATGTTGTTCCTTCAAGACTTGATAAGAGTAAGATGCTTGTGGAAAATCTTGTAGATCATTTCACAAACGACAAGATAGGACTGGTTGTTTTTGCCGGTGATGCTTATGTACAACTACCAATAACAAGCGATTATGTTTCTGCAAAAATGTTTCTGCAAAGTATTGATCCGACTTTAATAGAGACACAAGGAACAGATATTGCGAAAGCTTTACAGATAGCTACGAATAGTTTTACACAAGATGAGAAATCAGGTAAGGCTGTAATTGTTATAACAGATGGAGAGGATCACGAAGGTGGTGCGTTGGAAGCTGCAAAGGCTGCGAAGAAAAAAGGTATAAGAGTTTTTATATTAGGTGTAGGAGATGTTAAGGGAGTACCTATAACATTAGGCAATGGTGAATATCTTAAAGATGCATCTGGAAATGTTGTGATGACTGCTCTGAATGAAGATATGTGTAAGCAGATTGCAGCAGCCGGCAGCGGTACATATATTCATGTGGATAATACAAGTGATGCACAAGAGAAACTTGACGAAGAGATTGCTAAAATACAAAAAGGAGATATAAGCAGCGTTATATACAGCGAATATGACGAGCAGTTTCAAGCATTCGGCATACTTGCTATATTGGTGTTGATAATAGAAGTTATTTTGCTTGAAAGCAGAAGTTCTTTAATAAGAAGTCTTAAAATATTCAATAAAAGGAAAGCATGAAAATACTCGGATACAGATTGATTTTATTTTTTGCCTTAGTGTTTTCTTTAAATTCGAATGCACAAGCGGATAGACAATATATACGAAACGGTAATAAATTTTATCGCCAGCAGAATTACGCTAAGGCAGAAATTGAATATAGGAAAGCAATTTCCGCTAATGGGCAGAATACACAGGCAATATACAACTTAGGATGTGCTATGATGATGCAGAAACAAGACTCTGTTGCAATTACGTTTTTTCAAAAAGCAGGACAACTTGAAAAAACTCCTAAACGCAAGGCTAAGGCATTTCATAACATAGGAGTTATATGTCAGCAACATCAGATGTATGGAGAGGCGATAGAAGCTTATAAAGAAAGTCTCAGAAACAATCCTGATGATGAAGAAACAAGATACAATCTTGCTTTATGCAAACATCTGCTAAAAAAACAACCAAAAGATAATAAGAAAGATAAACACGAGAAAGACGACAAGAACAAAAAAGATAGAAATGAAAACAAACAAAATAATGATAAGCAGGAAAAAGATAAAAAAGAACCAAAAGAGCAGAAACCGAAAGAGCAAATGAGCAGAGAAAATGCAGAGCAACTTTTGAATGCTGCAATGCAATCGGAGAAAGCTACACAGCAAAGACTGAAAAAGAATTTGCGACAGCCGAGAAATAAAAAAATATTAAAGAATTGGTGATGTCATAAAAGACTTTCTAAAAAGTTAGCGTATGAGAAGATATATAATAAGTTATGTTTTGTTTTTTATAGCGGCATCATTGTATGCACAGAGTCTTAGTGTAAATGCACCAAAACGTGTTGATCAAGGTGAGCAGTTCAGACTTCAATATACGATAAACACCGATAATGCTACAAATTTCAGAATAGGTGAAATACCGGAAGAACTTGAAGTTCTCTTTGGACCGAGTAGATCGGCTCAATCAAGCTATCAAGTAGTAAACGGTCATGCGAGCAGTTCTTCCTCTATAACTTTCACTTATCTGTTGTATGCCAATAAGAAAGGCACATATACAATACCGGCGGCTCATATAAAGGTTGGAGGTAAAAATATTTCTTCTAATGCGATAAAGATAACAGTTACAGCTTCATCAAATAAACATACAAGCAGGTCGGCAAGAATGCATGATGATGTTGATGAAGAATCACAAATGAGAAGAGCCGGCACTAATATATCAAGCAAAGATCTTTTTATACGTGTAAGTGCTAACAAGAAGCGTGTTCATGAACAAGAACCTATATTACTTACTTATAAAGTATATACATTGGTTGATTTGACGCAACTTGAAGGTAAAATGCCGGATTTGACAGGCTTTCATACACAGGAGGTTAAACTTCCGCAACAGAAAAGTTTTCATATAGAACGCGTCAATGGTCGTAACTATCGATGTGTTACATGGAGTCAATATGTTATGTATCCTCAAATGACCGGCAAGCTGCAAATTCCAAGTATTACATTTAAAGGAATGGTTGTTTTGCAGAATAGAAATGTTGATCCTTTTGAGGCTTTTTTCAATGGAGGTTCAGGTTATGTTGAAGTTAAGAAGAACATCATAGCTCCAAGTATTTCTATTCAAGTAGATCCTTTACCAAAGCGTCCTGTCGGCTTTTCCGGCGGAGTAGGACATTTCAACATTACTGCCCAGTTGAATAAAAAAGAGGTTAAGGCAGGTGAACCTATTTCAATACGAGTGATTGTTGGTGGAATAGGTAACTTGAAACTTATCAAACAGCCTGAAATAAAATTTCCAAAGGATTTCGATAAATATGATGCGAAACTGATGGATAAAACAAAATCTACAACAAACGGCGTTGAAGGGAATATGATTTACGATTTCCTTGCTGTCCCACGAAATCAAGGAAGATATAAGATTCCAGCAGTAGAATTTACTTATTATGACACAAATGAAAATTCATACAAGACAATAAAAACCAATTCTTTCATCATAAATGTGACAAAGGGAGCAGGAAAAGGAAGCATCTCTGATTATGGAGATATGAAAGATAGTGACATCCGTCCTATAAAAACAGGCGAATCTGATAAATACAATATGAATGATTTCTTTTTCGGTTCTGTATTATATTGGAGCATATTGATATCTTTGTTTGTTGTTTTCGTTATTTTACTTATTGTTTTCCGCAAAAAGGCAATGGACAGGACGAACATAGGTAAAATGCGTGGAAAGAAAGCAAATAAAATTGCCGTTAAACGATTGCATAAAGCAAATAAACTTATGCTTGCTGGAAAACGGAAAGAATTCTATGATGAAGTACTGCGCGCCTTGTGGGGATATATGGGTGATAAGATGAATATCCCCGTTGAACAGTTATCGCGTGAAAATATAAAGGAAAAACTGTTGGCTTATGAAGTCGATGAAGAAACTATCAATAAATTTGTGAATATGCTTGACGAATGCGAATACGAACGTTATTCACCGGGAGATATAGAAGGTAATATGAATAAAATTTTTGAATCAGCAAGAATGACTATAATGAGAATAGAAGGCGTTGTAAAGTCGTCAAAGAGACAAACTTTGAGTGGTGCAAAAACTCTTTTATTTATTTTCTCATTGATCATATTACCAATATATTCAAATGCGATAACAAAAGTAAATGCTGATGCCGAATACAATAAAGAGAATTATCATCAGGCTATAAAGGATTATGAAGAACTTTTGAAATCGGGTGCAAGCTCAGATTTATATTATAATCTTGCCAATTCATATTATCGTACAGATAATATAACGATGGCTGTGCTTAATTACGAACGAGCATTGATGTTGTCACCGGGAGATAAAGATATAAGGTTTAATCTTCAAATGGCTAATTCCAAGACAATCGATAAAATCACTCCTGAATCAGAAATGTTTTTTGTTACATTATATAAAGAACTGGTAAACTATACAAGTGTTGATAATTGGGCTTATATTTCCATTTTTAGCTTTTTGTCAGCGATATTGTTAGTTCTAATGTATATATTTGCTAATAGTATTGTTTTACGTAAGATAGGATTCTTCGGTAGCTTGATTGTTTTTTGTATATTTGTTTTTAGTAACATCTTTGCCTTTCAGCAGAAATATCAATTAGAACATCGAACCGGAGCTATTATCATTGCATCTTCTGCTTCTGTCAAGGCAACACCCGTAATAAACGGCAAGGAACAGTTTGTTATACATGAAGGAACAAAAGTTGATATAACGGACAGAACCGTTAAAGGTTGGAAAGGAATACGTATTGCAGATGGACGTGAAGGTTGGATTCAAACAAAGAATATTGAAGAAATATAGTGAGTATTGACAGTATTAATAATATAGATTTGCAGTTGCTGTATTTTTTCAATGGCAGCGACTCGTTGTTTCTTGATCAGCTTAGTGTTACACTGACATCAGGATTCACTTGGATACCGCTTTATTTTGCTCTGTTGTATCTCATTATAAAGAACAATGAGACAATGAGACAAATCGTATTGACTATATTTTGTGCAGCACTTTGCATTCTATTTGCCGATGGCGTGTCGGAAGGCATTGCAAAACCTTTTGTCATGCGTTATCGTCCGAGCCACGACCCATTTATAAAGTATTCCATAGATGTTGTAGCAGGCGTGCGGGGAGATGGCGAGTTCGGTTTTTTTTCCGCCCATGCCGCAAATACATTTTCTTTGGCAGTTTTCTTTTGTCTTATTATAAAAAATAAGATATTGAGCGTTACTCTTGTCCTTTGGTCTCTGATTAATTGCTGGACACGTCTCTATTTAGGTGTTCATTATCCTTCTGATATAATAGTAGGTTTGTTATGGGGGGCGATAGTAGGTGTTTCTGTGTTTTATCTTTATCGTCATTTGTATTTTCGTATTTCATCAAAAAATAATTATATATCTTCACAATATACGATAACGGGATATAATATTATTGACGTAGATATTGTCATGTCAGTCTTTATTGCTATATTTGTATATTCTATGATAAGGGCAGTTCTTGTTTTTGTTTAATCGGAAAATATTCATAATTTTAGAAAGTGGAAGTAAAACATATAAAAATAAGCGATTATAATTATAATCTACCCGATGAAAGGATAGCAAAATATCCGTTGCAACAGCGTGATAACAGCAAATTGTTGTTGTATAAGCATGGTTCTTTAAGCGAGGATGTTTTTTATAATTTGCCCAACTATCTGCCAAGTGGTGCATTGATGATATTCAACAATACCAGGGTTATACAGGCAAGAATGCACTTTCGCAAAAGTACCGGAGCTTTGATAGAGGTGTTTCTCTTAGAACCGATAGTTCCGGTTGATTACGAATTGATGTTTCAGACAAGAGGACATTGCAGTTGGCTTTGCATGATTGGCAACTTGAAAAAGTGGAAGGATGATGTTCTTAAAGATGAATTTGACGTAAAAGGTGAGCATTTGACATTGACAGTGAAACGAGAGAAAGAATGTTCCTCATCCCATTGGATTGATTTCGATTGGGATAATGAGAATGTTTCCTTTGCTGATATAATAGAATATGTGGGAGAACTTCCGATTCCTCCATATCTTAACAGAGAAACAGAGGATAGCGATAAAACGACCTATCAGACCGTTTATTCAAAGATAAAAGGTTCTGTTGCCGCTCCTACCGCAGGATTACATTTTACGGATGATGTGCTGAGATCCCTTGATGAAAAAGGAATAGAGCGCGAGGAACTTACGCTTCATGTAGGCGCAGGTACTTTCAAACCGGTCAAAAGCGAAATGATAGAAGGTCATGAGATGCATTCAGAATATATAAGTGTACGTCGTGACACATTACAGAAACTTTTAGACCATAAGGCTTTTGCTGTTGCAGTCGGAACAACAAGTGTCAGAACACTTGAAAGTTTATATTACATAGGTTTAAAACTTTCGCAAAATCCTGATGCCTCAGAGCAAGAGCTTCATGTGAATCAGTGGGAGCCTTATGACATTGTCGATATCTATAATTGCAGTATGCCGATATCTCCGACAGTTGCCATTGCTAATATAATTTCTTATCTTGATAGAAACGGATTAAGTTATTTGAATACGAGTACCCAGATAATAATAGTACCGGGATATGAATATAAAATAGTAAAGATGCTTATTACAAATTTTCATCAACCACAAAGTACGTTGTTGCTTTTAGTGAGTGCATTCGTGAAAGGTAATTGGCGCAATATATATGAATATGCGCTGGCTCATGACTTCCGTTTTCTGAGCTACGGAGACAGTTCGTTGCTCATCCCGTGATATTACAATTTAAAATACAGGTTTTATGAAAATAGGAGATAAAGTCAGGTTTCTTAGCGAAACCGGTGGAGGAAAGATAGCAGGATTTAAAGGTAAGAATATCGTTTTGGTTGAGGATGAAGACGGTTTTCAGATACCTACGTCAATTACAGATGTAGTAGTTATCGGTAACGATGATTACGACATATCAAAGGTACATACGATAACAGGTAAGACTACAAAGAAAGATGATAACAAGCCTGACAAACGTTCTGTAAAGACAAGAATAAACGATAATTCATACGATTTCGATACTGACGATTATGAAGACGACCCGTCTGAAAGACCGATTTCTTATAAAGCCGTTGCAGAGGAACGTAAAGGCGGAGATAAGTTGTCTGCTTATTTAGCATTCGTTCCTATTGATATAAAGAGCATAAACAATACAAGGTTTGAGGTATTTTTTATTAACGACTCCAATTATTATATGCAATATTCTTACCTTTCGGCAACCGGTACGAGTTGGTATCTGCGTTCAAGAGGCGAGTTAGAGCCTAATACTAAATTGTTTTTAGAGGAGATCGGAATAGAAAACCTTAAACGCATGGGCGGCCGGAAATCCACCGAAATGCTGGTGAAGAAAAACAGGGCGGTGAAGATCGTCGTCTCGGTCGTCCGGGCGGTGTTCC
>CALGRN010000168.1 GCA_937880835.1 uncultured Prevotella sp.
AAACGTCCGGTATCCATGCAGATGGTTATCGATGATGTAAGTGCGATAGAGAAAGGTTTCCTCGTTGGACGTCCGGAAACAGAAAAACTGAGAAACAAATAAAACTTAAATAAATAATATAAGGTATGAAAATCAAGAAAGTAGTTTGTTCTGCCGGGAAGACAGGTTTCTTCTTCGACGATCAGAAAGCAATCAAAGCCGGTGCAAAGAATGACGGTAACTTCTACGTAGGAGAACCGCTTACACCCGGATTTACATCTGTAAGACAGATGGGAGAGTCTATTTCTGTTATGTTTGTGTTGGAAGATGGTCAGGTAGCTTATGGAGATTGTGCTGCCGTTCAGTATTCCGGCGCAGGCGGACGCGACCCGTTATTTCTTGCAGAAAACTTCATTCCAATCATAGAAAAGGAAATTGCTCCGAAGTATGAAGGTCTCGAAATCACTAATTTTCGTGATATGGCAGACATCGTTGACAAGATGATCTCACCTGAAACAGGTAAGATTTACCACACCGCTATACGTTACGGAGTGACACAGGCGTGTCTTGATGCAGTGGCAAAATGCAACCATAAGATAATGGCTGATGTCATAGCAGAAGAGTATGGAACAAAAGTGAACGACACAATGATTCCAATCTTTACTCAATCCGGCGATGACCGTTATATGAATGCAGACAAAATGATTATGAAAGGCGCAGCAGTTCTGCCTCATGCTCTGTTCAACCATGTAGAAGACAAAGTGGGTTGGAAAGGCGAGAAAATACGTGCTTACGTTGAATGGTTGCGCAACAGAGTAATTGAAAAGAAACCTTTTGCCGATTACAATCCTATATTCCATATTGATGTTTATGGTACGTTAGGTATCGGTTTCGACAATGATTTTGAGAAAATAGCATCATATATATGCGAAATTGCAGATGTAGCTAAACCGTTCCATTTGCGTGTTGAAGGTCCGGTTGATATGGGTGAAAAGCAAAAGCAGATAGAAGCACTTGCAGCAATACGCCGTTATATGGAAGAGAAGGGCACGGATGCAGAGATAGTAGCAGACGAATGGTGCAATACTTTCGAGGATGTTATGGACTTCTCTAAGGCGAAAGCAGGGCACATGGCACAGATAAAGACGCCAGATCTCGGTGGTATAAACAACTCGATAGAGGCTGTTCTGTATTGTCGCGAGCATGGTATGGGAGCATATCTCGGTGGTACTTGCAACGAAACAAACCGCTCGGCAGAAGTCGGCGCGCATATAGCTATGGCTACACAGCCGGCACAATATCTTGCAAAACCTGGTATGGGTGTTGACGAAGGATATATGATCGTATTCAATGAGATGTCAAGAATACTCGCAATGAAAAAGGCGGGATGCTGATATAATAAGTATATGATTTGTCGATTTACGAGGTGATTGCTGTCAAAAGGCAATCACCTGCGACATATCTTATATATAATGCTTGGATGTATTTATTTAAAAAAGACTGTAAATTATGAATAACAATATTGATAACTGTTCAGAGATACGCGTATTGTCGCCTACTGCAATCCTCGGATATGGTTTCCCTATGGAATCGTTTGAGGAAGGAATGAGACGCAAACCTGATGTTATAGCATGTGATGCAGGTTCTACCGATCCCGGTCCATATTATTTGGGAGCAGGTTATTCTTTCACAGACAGGAACGCAGTAAAGCGCGATTTGTCGATAATGATACCTGCCGCACTCGAAGCCGGTATTCCTGTTATGATAGGTACTGCCGGCGGAAGCGGTGCACGTCCGCACGTTGAGATAACCGTTGACATAATAAAAGAGATTGCGAAAGAGCAAAATCTTCATTTCAAGATGGCGGTAATAGAGTCGGAATTTGATAAAGAGTTTGTCAAAGAGAAGATACGCAAAGGTGATATAGAACCTCTCGGACCTGTTAAAGAACTTACAGAAGCAGACGTAGATGAGTCGGTACACATCGTTGCTCAAATGGGTGAAGAACCTTTTATAAAAGCCATTGAGAGCGGTGCGCAGGTAATTCTTGCAGGAAGAAGCTATGACCCATGCGAATTTTCGGCACTGGCTATAAGCAAAGGATTTGATAAAGCTCTTGCCATACATATGGGAAAAATTCTTGAATGTGCGGCAATCACTGCACTGCCGGGAAGCGGAAGTGACTGTATGTTTGGTACTTTGAAGAAAGACAGCTTTGTTATCGAACCGCTTTCTGCTGCACGTAAGTGTACAACTTTATCCGTTGCGGCACACTCTCTGTATGAGAAATCAAACCCTTATATACTTCCCGGACCGGGCGGAGCTATCGACTTGCACGAGACAAAGTTCAATCAGTTGAGCGATACGCAAGTAGAGGTGAGCGGAACAAAGTTCATTCCCACAGAAGAATACTTTGTTAAGTTAGAAGGTGTGCGTCGTGTAGGATTCAGAACGATGTCTCCTGCCGCTACTCACGACCCGGTAATGATAAGCAAGATAGACACTGTTGTAGAGAAAGTGCGTGAGAGAGTGGAGGACAACTTCCGCAATTCCGGAATTAAAGATTTCTATCTTGATTTCAAGATTTACGGAAAGAAGGGTGTCATGAACATGTTCCCGAATACTCCCGACTCAAATAGCGATGAGCTTCTCATTATCATTGAGGCAGTAGCTCCTACGCAGGAAGATGCCAACACCATATGCGGTTTTGCGCGTAGCACTATGTTACACTATGGATATGAAGGCAGGATATCAACTGCCGGAAACCTCGCATTCCCGTTCTCTCCAAGCGATTGCAAAATGGGAGCAGTTTACGAGTTCAACGTTTATCATCTGATGCGTGTGGAAGATCCTTGCGCTCCGTTCCCAATCACATATTTAAACCTGTAAATTATAGTAGATATGGCAAACAGATATAAGCTGGTGGAGCTTGCTTCGGTAATAAGAAGTAAGAACTCCGGTCCTTACGAATTGACTTTCGATGTTATTTTCAAGGACTTTGAAACTTATGGCAAAGTGAAAGAGGCTGATGCAATCAACAAGGAGAATTTCTGTGCATTGTATGGCATTCCTGCCGAAAATGTGTTGCATTTGATATATTTCGACCCTGCAAAGGCTGTAAAAATCACTATCTGCCGTCCTATTCCGAGCGGTGCGCTTGGCGAGACCGATGTTTATGGAGCTCAACAGCATGCGCCTTTGATGGGTATGGAAGTTGAGTTTTAATATCAGTATGCGCCTTTGTTGCGTTTGATAACAAGACGTATTTAAGTTATTGTTACGAAATCAATTTTAAATAAATTCAGAAGCCCCTCGACTTTTTTAAAACGAAAGAGTCAAGGGGCTTATATTTTATCAACGTGTTTTTTGAGTAATATAATGTAAGTCAGGTATAAGAAATTACCTTAAAAAGTTTTAGGATTGAAATATTCTTCGTTACTTTATATCTGCAAACCTATCAGTTGTTTTCTTTGTTTCAATTTACTTGTTTTCAATCTTAAAAGTCCTGTTCTTTTATTTTGTCCAGCAACCATTGTCTCTGTTCTGCTATTGTTATATTGCTGTTGTCAAGCTCTATTGCATCTTCTGCTTTTCTGAGGGGTGATATTTCTCTGTGGCTGTCGATGTAGTCGCGTTCCTGAACATTTTTCAGGATGTCCTGAAAGTCAGCTTCCATTCCCTTTTCTTTAAGCTCTTTATATCTGCGTTGCGCCCTTACTTCCGCACTTGCGGTTACGAATATCTTCAATTCGGCGTCCGGAAATATCGTTGTTCCCACATCTCTGCCGTCCATGACTATTCCTTTTTCCTTGCCCATGCGTTGCTGTTGAGCTACGAGTGCGCTTCTCACAAACGGCAATGTTGCTATTTTGCTGACGTGGTTGGATACTTCCATCGTGCGTATTTCGCTCTCTACGTTCTCGCCGTTGAGATATGTTTCAGGACGATTTGTGTCCTTATTAATTCTGAAACCTATCTCTATTTCGGGCATCATGCGTTCCAATTCAACGGTGTTCACCGTCCCGTCGCTCTCCAATAGATTGTTACGTATTGCGAAAAGAGTTACTGCGCGATACATTGCACCTGTGTCCACGTATATATAACCTATCTCATTGGCTATGTCTTTCGCCATTGTGCTCTTTCCGCACGATGAAAAACCATCGATGGCTATGATTATCTTTTTCATTGAAGATATGTGTTCTGTTGTTTTATTATAAACTGTAAGCCAAGTTTACGACTATCGAATTGGACGAAACATGATATTTTCCGTAGGCTAAGTTAAGCTTGAATTTCTCCAACTGCAAGCCCGCTCCGAGCGTAAGACCTGCTCCGTGACTGCTCGATTCGCTTTCCGAAGTCTGTATCTTCATTTCGTTTGCACGTCTGAAATTATATCCCGCACCAATCCATATCGTTTCGGAAAGAAGAATGTCTGCACCTGCCGAGAGGTGATTAATGAACTTATAGCCCCAGTGGTTGAGGTCTGCGAGCGTGGCATGCAGACGAAACGGCGCGCCTTTCAGACGCTTGCTGACACCTATCTGTATGTCAAACGGCATCCGTTCGTAGTCATCGTCGTATGCTTTAAGCTGTCCTCCGAGATTCTTTGCAACTGCCGAGAGCGACAGTTCGCTTTCCGGATTATAGTAGTTAAGTCCCAAATCGACCCCCATTGCGATTGAGTTGTATTTACCGATGTACGATGTTATGAATTTAGCCGTAATACCTCCGACGAGCTTTTCGGTAAGTTCGTATGAGAAATACCCTGCTATCGAAATGTCTTTTGCGCTGAACTCGCCCGTCTGAACATTGTTAACGTCCACCTCCTTCATCTTTCCGTAGTTTATATATTGCGCACTGACGGCATACGAAGCTCTTTCTTTCACTATCCTGTTGAATGAAGCACTCGCCATGTTTGCACCCGACATATAGTTCATGTAATTGAATCCTATCGTCTTGTCGCTTACCGACGACAAAAGAGCGGGATTGGAAAATATCAGCGAAGGGTCGTCTTCTATCAGCGTAATGTTCTCTCCTCCCAATGCAGCAACATGCGCACCGGCGGGCAATCGCAGAAAATTATATCCTGTTTGGCTTTCCTGTGCCACACTGTTGATGACCGAAACAGCAAACAGAATGGTAAAAAATATTTTTCTCATTCTATGTAAATATTATCAGAAAAGGCAACAACAATATTCCGAAATCAAGCTCTGCTTGAATAGAAAAGATGCTGTCTAATTTTTGCAAAGATAGTTTTTTTATTTGAATAAGCAAAGGGATGAATGCACTTTATTGAAGTTTCACAAATCAACATATCGGTTTCCGTCTCGCTTCCGATATATTTCATTATCGCGTAATTTTATCTTACATAGTGCATCAGAATCATTTCATTGTCTCAATAACATCAGTTGCATTAATTCACGTTAATGCACTTGAAAACAACCTATATAGAATACGTATTCCAAAAACTATTGTTTTGCAATGCAAAAGTTATCCTTTTGGACGATGAAAGTTATCCTTTTGGACGATGAAAGTTATCCTTTTACATCGCAAAAGGATAACTTTTGAAATGCCGTTCGTAACAAACTGTATATCAATTCGTTGCAAAACATATTTTTAAAACATGGATATTGTTTTTTATGTTAATTGCTATTAGGTGACAATGGCTTAAAAGATAACAAACGTTAAAAATACAACCTTTTCATAAAAAAATATCAGAAAAGTTTTGATAGTATAAAAAATACGCCTACATTTGCAGTGTTCTATTTTAGTAGTACACTGAAACAGTGAAAGAAAAGTATAATTAAAACAATTAAGAATATGGAAGCAATAATCACAGCAGCAACGGTAATGGCAATGTATTTTAATGTATCGACATCGGGCAACGGCGATTATTATTACAATGCCGAAATAGAAAATGACAGAGTTTTGAGAATGGAAGTTCTCGAAAAGAACGGCAGTTATCTTGCAAACAAGCTTCAATACTCATACGTGTATGACGAAAACAACAGGCTTACAGGCAAGACTGCGATGAAGTGGGATGCTCTTTCGCACAGTTGGAAGAACTACTATACTCTCTTTTTTACATACAACGACAACGGACATATAATAACACGATACAACTGGGACGAGCATTCTATGGCTTATTCGACATCGAAAGACATGATGGTATATGAAAGACTCGGAAACGGTATCACGGCAGTGAAACAATATAAATGGGACAACAGCAAGAACGATATGGCTGTCGTAAATCGTGTTTTGATAATGACTGCCGATCATGACGCGCTTTTGGCTTATGCCGAAGAAATGAATTTCTGACGGTGGAACATCGGAAGGAAAGGAAAACGGAAGATATAATAAATTCTATTAACATGATAATAAAAACAAACAAACAATTATGATAGAGATTAACAATATAGAATACAACTACGCAGGAAGCAGACACAAAGTGTTTGAAAACCTGAACTTGCAACTCGGAGAGAATAAAATATACGGATTGCTGGGCAAGAACGGAACGGGAAAGAGCACGTTGCTGTATCTCATAAGCGGACTGCTGAGAGCAAAGAAAGGTAGTATCACTTTCGACGGAAACGATGTTTCAAAGCGCATTCCGGAGACATTGGAAGAGATTTTCATAGTTCCGGAAGAGTATGACATGCCGAATTTGTCGCTCGAAAGATTTATACAGATAAACAAAAGATTTTATCCTCACTTCAAAGAAGACGTGTTGCATAAATGCATTTCAGACTTCGAGCTTCCCGAAAAGCTAAATCTTAAAGCGTTGTCTATGGGACAAAAGAAGAAGATTTACATGAGTTTTGCGCTCGCGGCAGGCACTAAGCTGATGCTGATGGATGAACCTACCAACGGATTGGACATACCCTCGAAGAGTCTTTTCCGCAAAGTCGTGGCACAGAACATGACCGACGACAGAACGCTTATCATATCTACGCATCAGGTTCACGATATAGAATCGCTGTTGGATCATATCATCATATTGGAAAATTCCAGACTTCTGTTGGACAAATCGGTATCTGAAATAACCGATGAATACAGTTTCGCGTTCAGACAACCTAACGAAATGAACGACGAAGTGATATATGCCGAACCGTCGCTTCAAGGAAATGCGGTGATAACAAAGCGCATGAAAGACGACCCGGAGACGCAAATGAACTTGGAACTTTTATTCAACGCCGTGACAAAGGGTATCATTAAAGGATGAGCTGCGGCGTCATCAAGCATCATAAACAATAAATTATTAATTTCAAAACGCATATCATAATGAAAAAATCAAATATAATATTAATGGTAATGGCAGTCGTATTGCTGTCGGTATCTTCTTGTTCTGTAAGTAAGAGCACCAATAAGAAGTCGGAGAAAGTAACGCGGGTATTCAATGTTGACAACTTTAACAAGATAAGTTTAATAGGTTCGGGCGAAATATTTTTCAGGCAAAGCGATACCGTAAGCGTAAAACTGGCATGCTACAAGGAAAAACTCGACAATGTGAAAATAACGTCGAAAGACGGCATTCTGTCGATAAACAATAATAGAAAGGGTATAATGAGAGGATTATTCAGTATGCTCAGGGAAGCAAGCAATACGGATATTTACGTTTATATCACAGCTCCCGACCTGTCTTATATAGACATAAGCGGCGCAGGCGAAATAAACATAGAAGAACCGATGAAGACAAAAACGTTTGCAATGGATGTAAAAGGAGCATGCGATGTAGATATAGAGGAAATCATTTGCGACAGTATGAGCATATCGATATCAGGCGCGGGAAATGTAAAAATGAAAGAAAAGAACGTGAAGATGACTGAAATATACGTGAGCGGAGCAAGCGATTCGGACATCGTAATGGACAGTTGCATAAACGCAAAGGTCAGAGTTTCGGGCGCAGCAGGAATCAACCTGTCGGGCACTTTGCAGCATCTCGAATCGTCAGTAAGCGGTGCAGGAGAGATAAATACGAAGAAACTGAAATTGAAGTGAGACCGAAGAGAAGTATAATAACAAACAAAACAGAAAAGAAATTATGAAAACATTCGATATAAAGCGTTTCGGTTATGTTTTTAACCGCACAATGATTGTCAACACGCGTAATTGGATAAAAATGACAATAGGTCTGACAATAGGATTGCTGTTGATATTTATGACAACTTTGTACGATTATGGCAGATTCGGAATAGATGATATTCTGTTGAGATTTGAAAACACCATTTCGCTTGTAATTATGATATACAGTTTTCTCTTATTAGTCATGGGCAGCAATATATGCCAGGACATGAACAACAGACAGCAACGCATAGACACTCTCATGCTTCCGGCATCGAACTTGGAGAAATATTTGGTGCGTTATTTATACATTACCGTAGGCGCAGTGCTTTCATATATTGTGGCATTTGTGCTTGCCGACATCATCCAGATGATTATTTCCTTAATAGTAAATCATGACTTTGTGTCGTTGACAATACATTTTATTAACTATATATTTAACGGTATGGCAAATTTGATGTATTATTACGAAGATATATTCTACGACGGTACGTTTATGATAATAATCAGTATATGGATTCATTCGATATATCTTCTCGGAGGAACTTTCTTCCGCAAGCAGGCTTGGTTGTTTACATCCGTAACGCTGTTGTTATCTTTTATTATCTTTATGTGGATATTAACGGGAGTTTGGAGAATAAGCGATGAAAATATATTATACAGTATAATAAACATTATAGATGGGTCAGTGGTAATGGTATGGGCATTCCTCATGACATTCTTCTCTGCAATGATTGCGCTGAACTATTGTCTTTCTTACAAACTGTTCAAGCGTTTGCAAGTAATAAACAACAAATGGATAAACATATAGGATTATGAATTTCAGTAACGATAAAGCAATATACATACAGATGGCTGACAGACTTTGCGACGACATCATAGCAGGAATATACGGCGAAGACGACCGTATTCCGAGCGTGCGCGAATATGCTGTGATGCTTGAAGTGAACACAAACACGGCGGTGAAGGCTTACGAGAAGCTGGCAAGAGACGAAATAATATACAACAAAAGAGGTCTGGGCTACTTCGTTTCGCCCGGTTCTCGCAACAAGATAGCAACGTCGAGGCGCACGGAGTTTATAAACGAAACGCTGCCGGAGATATTCCGCAACATGCGACTTTTAGGCATAGGAATAGACGAGGTGACTGCCGAATGGAACAAATCGCAATAAAGGCAGGGGCGCGCAATGCGCCTTTGCCCACGTTGAAAACGAGCGAAAGGAAAATCGTTAACATGAATTGCGAGTTGTAAAGAACAAGAGAAAACATGAGTTTTAAGATGAGTCGGACGAACGAAATATAACTGTTACACTTACCTTCTTTGACTGTTTGACGATGACTCTGTTTGAATTATTTTTTTGGTTATTAAACAAGTGCCTTTGTCGTAACTCCGTTAGTATCGAGGACGCAACTCCGTTACGACAAAAGGCATTGTTTTGTATGATGAAAGTTATTCTGTTACAACACAAAAGTTGTCCTTTCACAACGTAAAAGGATAGCTTTTGAAATGCAATTTGCAACGGACTGAAAATCTACATGGTAGAAAACGCAAGACAAGAGCTGCCAAAACATTGAGAAAAAGAGCGAATGGGAGCAGACGAAAAAGAAGAAATAAACAGCAAAACAAAACAATAAAAAACACGGTAGCAGTAGCTACCGTGTTTTTTATATTTAAGATATTTTATTCCGCGTCGCTTGCCCAGAACATTGAGTCGTCGTTTTTAATCCATTCTTCAACGTCGATGATGCGGAAGGAGGTCTTACCCGTGCGAATGATGACCTTTGCGATGCCGGCATTTATAATCTGGCGCTTGCACATGGAGCAGGACATGGCATCCGGCAGGAGCTCGCCCGTTCCCGCGTCCCTGCCG
>CALGRN010000169.1 GCA_937880835.1 uncultured Prevotella sp.
CCTTGAAATTGGCCCGGAAGCTCTCCAGAAAATTCTTGAACGGGTAAGGCTCCTTCCGGCGGATACACTTGACCAGCACGTAGTACAGTGCGGCAGTGGCCGGCCCGATGGTGAAAACCGGGATGCACAGCACCGCCCAGATCAGGCTGAGCACGAACAGATTGAACAGCAGGTCTATGGTATGAAAGAACCCGTTCTGGGGATTGAAGATCTGATTCCACACGGCGGACAGCCTCCCTCGGTGTGCTTGCGGAAATCGGAACCCTTTGGCCGGAAAGGACTCCGACGGTCAGGCTCCGGTCCCCTGCCAGTATTGTACCCTATTTCCCCCGGAACGTCAAACGCCGCGGGCCATGCCCCGCGGCGTTTGAATTCGCCTCTTCCCTCACATCCACTAAGACGGAGTCGCTTTTTTTCAAAAGCACAAGTCATTATATCTTTATAAGAATCAAATGTCAACCGCCCACTTCCGCTCTTTCATGTGTATTTTTATTTGCTTTTTCTATATTTTTTTATGCAAACATTGTGGGTTTGGATAAAAAGAAGTACCTTTGCACAGCTTTTTCAGCACATCTACTTCGTGTGATGGCGAATTAAGGCATTTAATATTTAACACTTAATTTAGAGTAACACATTATGAGAGAAATTAATGTAGTAGGTCAGAAGCGTACAGACCTTGGAAAGAAAGCTTCAAAACTGTTGAGAAAAGAAGGACTTGTTCCTTGCAACATTTATGGAGAAGCAAAAGAAAACGGAAAGCCCGTTGCAATGGCTTTCGCTATTTCTAACAAAGAGTTGCGTAAAGTTATATACACTCCGCATGTGTATGTGGTAAACTTGGATATAGCAGGTGACAAGAAAACAGCTATAATAAAGGAAATACAATTCCATCCAGTAACAGATGCAGTACTTCATGTTGACTTCTTGGAGATAAACGAACAAGATCCTATAACAATCGGAATACCGGTAAAACTCGTAGGTTTGGCACAGGGTGTTCGCGATGGTGGACGTATGAATCTTTCAATACGTAAATTGAATGTGCGTGCTCCTTACAAGCAGATACCTGAAAATCTTGACGTAGATGTTACATCTTTGCGTATCGGCAAAAGTATCAAGGTTGGTGAGTTGAGCTACGAAGGACTTGAACTTGTTACAAGCAAAGATGTTGTTGTATGCTCTATCAAGATGACACGTCAGGCATCTATGAATGCTGCCAACAGCGAAGATGAAGAAGCAGCTGATGCTTAATGAGCATTAACGTTTGAATGAAAAACCGCCGGAAGACGTCTTTCGGCAATTTTAAGTCAAACAATGGAGAAATATTTAATTGTAGGTTTGGGTAATCCGGGTAACGAATATGCGGACACTCGCCACAACACTGGATTTATGGTATTGGACGCTTTTGCTAAGGCGTCCAATATTGTTTTTGAAGATAAGCGTTACGGTTATGTCTGCGAAACGTCTATAAGAGGGCGTAAAGTGTTTCTGCTCAAACCGACAACATTCATGAATCTGAGTGGAAATGCTGTGAGATATTGGCTCAACAAAGAGAATATAAGCCAGAAAAATCTGCTTGTAGTGTCGGATGAGGTTGCTCTTCCGCTCGGCACGTTCCGGCTTAAGGGTTGCGGAAGCAATGGCGGACACAACGGATTGGGACATATTCAGCAGCTTATAGGAACGGATTATGCACGTCTTCGCATGGGGATAGGAAATGATTTCCCGCGTGGCGGACAGATAGACTGGGTGTTGGGGCGTTACAGCGAAGAAGATATGAAGGTTCTGCAACCTGCCATTGACAGAGCGGTAGAACTGATAAGCAGTTTCGTGCTCGCAGGCATAGATGTAACGATGAATCAGTTTAACGGAAAGAAATAAGATGTTTTGGCAAAGGAAAGCATGTCAGACGGTTCAGATGAATGATATATGCGGACGTTATGACTTTAATGAAGATATGGCTGAAACAATGGAAGCGAAATAAGAACTCAACTTTATGTCAGAAGCACGAATAGATAAATGGCTATGGGCTGCACGTATATTCAAGACACGTTCCATTGCTGCAAATGCCTGCAAGAACGGACGTGTAGCCGTGAACGGTACGAATGTAAAACCGAGCCGTTCTGTTAAGGTGGGTGAAATCGTAAACGTAAAGAAGTCGCCCGTAACCTATTCTTTTAAGATACTGAAAACGATAGAGCAGCGGGTCGGCGCAAAGCTGATACCGGAGATATATGAGAATGTCACCGATGCTAAGCAATATGAATTGTTGGAGATGAGCAGGATAAGCGGTTTTGTTGACAGGGCGCGCGGTACGGGAAGACCGACGAAGAAAGAAAGGCGTGCTATCGACGCGTTCATAGAACCTGCAATATCAGGCTTCGATTATGAAGATGATGAATTTGATTTTGACGAATGATTTGCCGCAGATGCTTATATGGCAGTCATGTCGCATGGTCGAAAGGCACTATTCGTTATATGCACGCCTCCAAGATAATACAACAGAAAGATAAACAACAAGAGATATGAAGAATGTAGCGATATTCGTGTCGGGCAACGGCACTAACTGTGAGAACATAATAAGACATTTTTCTGATTCGGACGAGGTTAATATAGCACTTGTTTTGAGCAATCGCGCCGATGCCTATGCGCTCGTCAGGGCGGAAAGACATAACGTTCCCACTGCCGTTATGCCGAAAGCCGACCTTAACGATGAAGCCAAACTGATGGCTCTCATGGGCGAATACGATATAGATTTCATCGTGTTGGCAGGTTTCCTTCTGATGATTCCCGACTTTCTCATAAAAGCATACGAGCATCGGATGATAAACCTGCATCCCGCGCTATTGCCGAAGTTTGGCGGAAAGGGAATGTACGGGCATCATGTGCATGAGGCAGTGAAAGCTGCGGGCGAGACAGAAACGGGAATGACCGTGCATTGGGTGAGCAGCGAATGCGACGGCGGAGAGATTATAGCGCAGTTCAGCACTCCGTTGACACCAGACGATACCCCCGATGATATAGCAGCAAAGGAACACGTATTGGAACAGGAACATTTCCCCACAGTGATAGAAGAAACCATAAGGAAATGCTTTTCGCAATCATGATTAAGCGAGAGTAAGACGAGCTTGTAATTATACGCAGATTTAGCAAAAGAGAAGATACTGAAATACAATCCCCCGAAACGCAATTACGTTTCGGGGGATTGTATTAATCGCCACATGCACATTTCTGCCTTTTTGCTTGTGGATATTTCGGACAGCCACGCGGTCTGTCCTTACACGTTGATTGTTCGCAAGACATGTCCTGCCCGTAGCGACGCGCCCTGTGCGTGTCCGCAACACCCATATGCCTGCAACAAAACACCCGCGTGCCTGCCTACGGATTTTCTATTCCGCCTTCGTCAGACGTCGTGCCTCCGTTCTGCTTCTTTCTGCGCTTGGGATTGTCCACGCTCAGCTCCACGTTCTTGGCAGCATCGCGCATCTGCGACTTGGGCGTGAAGACGATTTTCGGCGATTTGAGCGTCTCTACCGTTACGTCCTCCTCCTTGTCCATCATCGTGGGCGGAGCGATGACTCGGAACGAGCCCAGATCAGCCAAGTCCACGCTCGCACCCATCAGAAGGGCATCGCGCACTATTGCGCCGAGCGAAATCATGGCGTTGGACACGTCGCCGGCAGAGAGCGAAGTCTCGCGCACGATTCGGTCAACGACCATCTGGTTAGTCACTTTTTGTTTTGCCTTAGGCGAAGCGAACCATGCTGTCTGTCCCTTGCGCTTGCCAATGGTAAGTTTCTTCGATTTAACTTCGAATTCAATCATAGTTTTTAATGTATTAAAATTGTTATTAAATAGTGCCTTTTATACCCAACCCGTTGGGTATGATCGTACCCTACTCGTTGGGTATCATTGCACCCAACCCGTTGGGTATAAACGCACCCAACTCGTTGGGTACAAAAGGCGTTGTTTCTGATGTTTTCCCGTCGCATGAAAAGACGTGCCGCAAACCTCTGCAAATGCCTTGTTTCAAGGGTGTTAGCGAGCTCTGTCCACTTCGTCTCTCGTGCATTGCATCTGCCTCTTGCTTTGTGGGTATCGGACAGCCACGCGGTCTGTTCCTGCACGTTGATTGTTCGCAAGACGTATCCTGCTCGTAGGGACGCGCCCTGTGCGTGTCCGAAACACCCATGTTGCCTGCCCGAAACCTATACGGGCACATGCAGCGGACGGTGCGTTACTTATTCATCACTTTCTCGCCGTCAACGATA
>CALGRN010000170.1 GCA_937880835.1 uncultured Prevotella sp.
AAGCTCCGTTATTCATCAAATTATCGAACGAATTAAATTCATCGAACTCACGTTATTTACAACAATATTGAATGTGTAAAGCCTTGTTGTTTATCGGACAGACACGGGGTCTGTCCCTACGTGCTGATTGTAACTGTTATAATTAAATCTTTCGGATTGAATTAATCGAACTCAGGTTATTTAGAATTAATAATGATTATTTGCTCGTCTCATATATTTGATGTATTTTTGCACAAAAATTATTATATATAATAAAGTAGTCAGTTTGATAGAGAAACATATTGTTCTTGAAGATATAGATCCCGTTGCATTCTATGGTGTGAACAACGGACATCTGCAAATCATAAAATCATTGTTTCCGAAACTCAGGATAGTGGCGAGAGACAATGTCATACGTGTGCTTGGAGATGAAGAGGAGATGTGCATCTTCCTTGAAAAGATAGAGAAAATGCGCAGCCATGTGTTTAAGTATAACACAATAAATACGGAAGATATTCTTGATATAGTAAACGGCAGGAAGACAAAGTCGGATTCCGTTAAAGGCGTTTTGGTGTACAGTGTGTCCGGACGTCCGATAAAAAGCAGAAGCGAAAACCAACAGAAACTTATAGATGCATTCGATAAAGATGATATGATTTTTGCAGTAGGACCTGCCGGAACGGGAAAGACATATCTAAGTATTGCCCTCGCAGTGAAAGCGTTGAAGGATAAGACGGCAAAGAAAATAATATTGAGTCGCCCTGCTGTTGAAGCAGGAGAGAAATTGGGTTTTCTTCCCGGTGACATGAAAGATAAGATAGATCCGTATCTTCAACCGCTGTATGACTCGCTTGAAGATATGATACCTGCTGCAAAATTGCAGGATATGATGGAGAAGCATGTCATACAGATTGCACCGCTTGCATTTATGCGCGGACGAACCTTGAACGATGCCGTAGTGATATTGGATGAGGCACAGAATACTACGCCTGCTCAGATAAGAATGTTTGTCACTCGTATGGGGTGGAACTCGAAGATGATAATAACGGGTGATATGACTCAGATTGACTTGCCGAGAGAGCAGAAGAGCGGTCTGAAAGAAGCTCTGAACATTCTTGGAGATGTTGAAGGAATTTCTGTAATAAAACTCAATGACAAAGATATTGTGCGCCATAAGCTGGTTACGAGAATCGTCAATGCCTATGATGCTTATGACAAGTCTAAGGAAGTCGTTCAGTACAAAGGCGGTAAAGAGATTAATGTAGGATTGAAAAATAATATAGAAAAAGGAAAAGAAAAATCTTTGATGACAATATAATACATTGTAGAAGTATATTTTTATGTATAACACATATTGATTTCTCTTTTCATTATATAAACAAGAAAACAAATAAGAATATGAAAGCATTGACCCAAACCGATTTCCACTTCGATGGACAACAGAGTGTTTATCATGGTAAAGTACGTGATGTATATGATATAAACAACGACCTTATCGTTATGGTTGCGACAGATAGAATTTCTGCATTTGACGTAGTATTGCCAAAAGGCATTCCTTTCAAGGGACAGGTGCTTAATCAGATTGCGGCGAAATTCTTGGATTCAACAAAAGATATATGCCCGAACTGGAAACTTGCAACGCCCGATCCTATGGTAACAGTAGGTTTGAAATGTGAAGGTTTCCGCGTTGAGATGATAATAAGATCTATACTTACAGGCTCGGCATGGCGCGAATATAAAAACGGATGCCGTGAGATTTGCGGAGTAAAGCTGCCGGAAGGCATGAAAGAAAATCAACGCTTTCCAGAGCCTATCATAACACCTACGACGAAAGCCGATGAAGGACACGATTTGAATATATCGAAAGAGGAAATAATAAGTCAAGGTCTCGTATCGGCAGAAGATTACGAGATAATGGAAACTTACACACGCAGATTGTTTGAGCGCGGACAGGAAATAGCTGCAAAACAAGGACTTATTCTCGTTGATACAAAGTATGAATTCGGTAAGCGCGACGGAAAAGTATATCTGATAGATGAGATACACACTCCCGATTCAAGCCGTTATTTCTATGCAGAAGGGTATGAAGAGAAGTTTGAAAAAGGCGAAGCACAGCGTCAGTTGTCAAAAGAGTTTGTCCGCCAATGGCTTATCGAGCATGATTTTATGAATGAACCGGGACAGAAACTCCCTGAAATAACCGACGAATATGCAGAGAGTGTAAGCGAAAGGTACATAGAACTTTACGAACATATAACGGGCGAGAAGTTCAACAAGGTTGTCTCTGATGTTGATATTGCAGCAAGAATAGAAAAGAATGTGAGTGATTATCTTGCAAAACGATAATATTGCTGTTTGTCTGATGTGTGAGTAAACCGTTCCATCAGGACATTTATCTCACATACATTTATTTATTTTTATATATTTCCATTTAAAGTGTACGAACAAGAAAAGATAAAGCCGTATAACGCAAAGGGCGATAAAGGAAAATTGGTAGAAGAGATGTTTGACAACATTGCATCTACCTATGATACGCTTAATCATCGTCTTTCGTTTGATATAGACAAGAGGTGGAGGTATAAAGCAATAAAGCAACTCGCCCGGTATAATCCCAAATCAATACTCGATATTGCCACCGGAACCGGCGACTTTGCCATTCTCGCTTCCGGAATGCTGCATCCGGACAAGCTAATAGGGGCTGATATTTCAGAAGGAATGATGAATGTAGGGCGCAGAAAGGTAATGGAGATGGGTTTGCAGGATATTATTTCTTTTAAAAAAGAAGATTGTATGAATCTTTCTTTTGCTGACAATACATTCGATGCGGTAACCGTTGCTTTCGGCATCAGAAACTTTTCCGATTTGGAAAAAGGACTCAAAGAGATGTTCAGGGTGTTGAAGAAAGGAGGACATCTGAGCATATTGGAATTGAGCCAACCTGTAAGTTTCCCTATGAAACAGCTTTTCAGGTTATATTCGCATACATTCTTGCCTATTTATGGTAAACTCATATCAAAGGATATAAGTGCATACAAATACCTTACAGCTACGATAGAAGCATTTCCGCAAGGAGAAGTTATGGTTGACATTATTAGGAAAACCGGGTTTTCAAACGCCGAGTTCAAACGTCTTACATTCGGCGTATGCACAATGTATACGGCTGTGAAATAAATAAAAACAAACGATATAACCAGATAGTAAAAACACTATGGATAGATATGGACTTATTGGTTGCCCTCTCGGACATTCTTTCTCTGTAAGCTATTTTAATGAGAAATTCGAGAATGAAGGAATTGATGCTGTTTATGAGAATTTCGAAATACAGAACATAGATGTCCTTCCAGAGATATTGGATTCAAAACCCGACTTAAAAGGATTGAATGTTACAATACCGTATAAGCAGAGCGTAATTAAGTATTTGGATGCAATTACACCGGAAGCTCGTGCTATTGGAGCAGTGAATGTAATACGTGTCATGCACAAAGGAAATAAGACCATATTGAAAGGATATAACAGCGATGTTGTCGGGTTTACCCAAAGCATAGAACCGATGCTTGATACCTTTCATAAGAAAGCAATGATATTAGGTACGGGCGGAGCAGCCAAAGCGGTTGATTATGGATTGAAAAAACTTGGAATAGAGACAATGTTTGTAAGCAGGGGAGAGCATCCTGATGCAAAGTTGTATGAGGAAGTGACGCCCGAAGATGTGAAAGAATACAATGTTATAGTTAATTGCACCCCCTGCGGCATGTACCCTAATGCCGACGAATATCCGTTGCTGCCTTATGAAGCAATGGACAGTCATAACCTGCTTTATGATTTGCTTTACAATCCTGATGAGACAATGTTCATGAAGAAAGGTCTGGAAAGAGGAGCAACTGTGAAAAACGGACTTGAAATGCTCTTGTTGCAAGCATTTGAAAGTTGGGATTTCTGGAATGAAAAAGAATAAATGCAATAATCAGATATAATGGATAATAGATATATGATGCGCGGTGTCAGCGCGGCAAAAGAAGACGTACATAATGCGATAAAAAACATAGATAAGGGTATATTTCCGCAAGCATTCTGTAAAATAATACCCGATATACTTGGCGGAGATCCGGAATATTGCAACATCATGCATGCCGATGGAGCGGGAACGAAATCATCTCTCGCCTATATGTATTGGAAAGAAACGGGAGATATAAATGTATGGAAAGGCATCGCGCAAGATGCAATAGTCATGAATACGGATGACTTGTTGTGCGTAGGTGCTGTTGATAACATACTTGTTTCAAGTACAATAGGACGCAATAAGATGCTTATACCGGCAGAGGTAATATCGGCAATAATAAACGGAACGGATGAATTGCTGTCTGAAATGAGAAAAATGGGAGTAGGAATATTTCCGACAGGTGGAGAGACAGCTGATGTAGGAGATTTGGTTCGTACGATTATTGTTGATTCTACCGTTACCTGCCGTATGAAACGAAGTGACGTCATAGATAATGCAAACATACGTCCCGGTGATGTTATTGTAGGACTGTCATCAAGTGGCAAGGCTATATACGAGAAAGAATATAACGGAGGTATGGGAAGCAATGGGCTTACAAGTGCGAGGCATGATGTGTTCTCTAAATATCTTGCAGATAAATATCCTGAAAGTTATGACCATTCCGTCCCTAATGAACTTGTATATAGTGGAAGTAGAAAACTTACGGATGATATAAATGGATTAGGTATAAATGCAGGGCAACTTGTACTTTCGCCTACGAGAACTTATGCTCCTGTTGTCAAGTTGTTGCTTGATGAACTTCGAGGAAAAATACATGGAATGGTGCATTGTACGGGAGGTGCTCAAACAAAGGTTTTACATTTCGTGGGAGAAAACTGTAAAGTAATAAAAGACAATATGTTTGCTGTTCCTACATTATTTAAGATGATAAAAGAAGAAAGCGGTACGGACTGGAAAGAGATGTATCAGGTTTTCAATATGGGACACCGAATGGAAATATATATAAGTCCTGAGCATGCAGATAAGGTAATTGATATAAGTAAGAGATTTAATATCGATGCTCAGATTGTGGGACGCGTTGAAGAAGGAAAACGGTCTCTTACAATCAAGTCGGAGTTTGGAGAATTTAATTATTAATATGTGTGATGTGTTATTTGCAAACACATCATTACAAATATATAAAAATATATGCCGGAAAACAGCAATAGTATTTTAGAGAAACTGGAAGGGCTTGAAGCAAGGTATCAGGAAGTGTCAACGCTGATAACAGACCCTGATGTAATATCAGATCAGAATAGATATGTAAAACTGACTAAGGAATACAAAGATCTATGTGACATAATGGATGCAAGGAAACGTTATATTGCTTGTCTTAATGCAATAAAAGAAGCAAAAGATATTCTTGCAAATGAATCAGATCCTGATATGAAGGAAATGGCACGCATCGAGCTGTCCGAAAATGAAAAGATGCAACCACAAATAGAAGATGAGATAAAAATTGCTCTTATCCCCAAAGATCCGGAGGACGCAAAGAATGTGCAAATGGAAATACGTGCAGGGACAGGAGGAGATGAGGCGGCATTATTCGCAGGCGATTTGTTTCAGATGTACAAGAAATATTGTGATTCTATGGGCTGGTCTCTTTCTGTTACAAGCGAGAGTGAAGGAGCAGTAGGTGGATTCAAAGAAATCGATTTCGCCGTAAGTGGTGATAATGTATATGGTGTGCTTAAATATGAGTCAGGAGTGCATCGGGTGCAACGTGTCCCTGCAACGGAAACACAAGGACGCATGCATACAAGTGCTGCAACAGTAGCCGTACTTCCGGAGGCAGACAAGTTTGAAGTAAATATAAATGAAGGTGATATAAAATGGGACACATTCCGAAGTTCCGGTGCAGGTGGACAGAATGTGAATAAAGTGGAATCAGGCGTGCGTTTGCGTTATCCTTGGAAAAATCCCAATACGGGAGAAGTTGAGGAAATCTTGATAGAATGTACAGAAACAAGAGACCAACCGAAAAATAAAGAACGAGCATTGTCTCGTCTTCGCACGTTCATATATGATCGTGAACATCAGAAATATGTTGATGATATAGCCAACAGACGCAAGTCTCTTGTTTCAACAGGAGACCGTTCGGCAAAAATCAGAACTTACAATTTTCCGCAAGGACGTGTTACTGATCATCGTATAAGTTTTACCACTCACGACCTTCAAGGTTTTCTCGGTGGAGATATACAAGAAATGATAGATGCATTGACTGTTGCTGAAAATGCAGAAAGAATGAAAGAGAATGAATTGTAACGATATAGAAATAAAATGAATAGAAAACAATTAACCGAGCAGATTTTTACAAAGAAGAGTTTTCTTTGTGTAGGGCTTGATACAGACATAAAGAAAATACCAGAGCATCTGCTCAATGAAGATGATCCGGTTTTTGAGTTTAATAAGGCAATAGTAGATGCTACTGTTGAGCATTGTATAGCATATAAACCGAATTTGGCTTTTTATGAAAGTCTTGGAGTAAAAGGTCTTATAGCTTTTGAGAAAACAGTGGCGTATATACGCAATAATTATCCTGAACAATTTATAATTGCCGATGCCAAAAGAGGAGATATAGGTAATACGTCTTCAATGTATGCCAGAACATTTTTCGAAGAATATGATTTAGATGCTCTTACGGTTGCACCTTATATGGGAGAAGATAGCATTAAACCTTTTCTTGAATATGAAGGAAAATGGACAATAGTCCTTGCGCTCACAAGCAATAAAGGTGCTTATGATTTTCAGTTGACAGAAGACAAAGATAACTTACGGCTTTTTGAGAAAGTGCTTTATCGTTCAAAAGAGTGGGGAAGTGATGAGAATATGATGTATGTTGTCGGAGCGACACAAGGAGAAATGTTTAATGATATTCGTAAATGTGTTCCGAATCATTTTCTTCTCGTACCCGGTGTAGGAGCACAAGGAGGAAGCTTACACGAAGTTTGCAAATATGGAATGATTAAAGATTGCGGTCTTATAGTGAATAGTAGTCGCGGTATAATATATGCAAGTAATGATAAAGATTTTGCAGAATTAGCAGCAGTGAAAGCAAAAGAATTACGCGACCAGATGATGGAAGAGCTTTCAAAGATTTAATTTATATAGGTTGGCAAGGTGAACGACAGTAAGATAATAAATGATCCTGTTTTCGGTTTTATAAAGATACCGCAAGGCTTATTGTTGGATATATTGAAACATCCTTTTATGCAAAGGCTTAATCGTATAAAACAATTAGGAATGGCTTCTGTCGTATATCCCGGTGCACATCATACAAGATTTCTACATTCCGTCGGTGCTTTCCATCTTATGAGCGAGGCTGTAAGTTCTCTAACTCAAAAAGGAGTATTCATATTTGACAGTGAAGCAGAAGCGGTGGAGGCTGCCATATTAATGCATGACATTGGTCATGGTCCGTTCTCCCATGCTTTGGAAAATACACTAATTAATGGCATATCTCATGAGGATATATCATTAATTATGATGGAAGAAATAAATAATGATTTACATGGAGAACTTAATCTTGCTATCAGTATATTAAAGGATGAATATCCTAAACGTTTCCTGCATCAGCTTATAAGCAGCCAGTTAGATATGGACAGGCTTGATTATTTGCATCGCGATTGTTTCTTTACAGGTGTTACAGAAGGAAATATAAGCAGTGCAAGAATAATAAAAATGTTGAATGTAGTAAATGATCAACTTGTAGTTGATGCAAAAGGAATATATTCAATAGAGAATTACTTGGCATCGCGAAGGCTTATGTATTGGCAGGTTTATTTGCATAAAACAGCTGTTGCATGTGAGAAAATGCTTATCAATACATTATTGCGTGCTAAGTATCTTGCTAAATCAGAATATGATGTTTTTGCATCACCGGCATTGAAATTCTTTTTAGACAATGATGTTGATGCTCTTTTCTTCAAAACCAATGACGAAACACTTGATTATTATAAACAGCTTGATGACAGTGATATATGGAGCGCATTGAAAGTTTGGATGAGTTCCG
>CALGRN010000171.1 GCA_937880835.1 uncultured Prevotella sp.
CCCGCTCCTTCACTTTTGCCTTTCTGATGAAACAAAGCATCCTGCAAGAAGTAAACCATCAATGCGCGTTGTATGTTCAGAAGAATGTTGGTAGAATTACCTTCTAACGTAAATATAACAGAAATGGAGTTGTTTTCTACCACGAACGGAGTGTCCCAATAAGGGTATTTATCTTTATGTTTCTCATAAGTGATATAGTGAGTCAGCTTCCCCCGATGATATTTTAATTTGTCTAATGTCTTCTTTTCCTCTACTTCTTTTGACGTTTTCAAATACTCGTTTTGCTCGTCTGTCGTATAAAAGCGATACATTTTAAATTTAGCTTCTTTGCCGAAATAATTGATTTCGGCAAGAAAACGAGTGGCAAACTCCATAAATCGGTCTTGATTGCGACCGTAAGAAGTATAAAACGTTCTTTGTTCAAGACGCGTTTTCAACGTTTTTATGTCTTTATTCTCGTTGTTATCGGATTGCTTTGTGTGATCTTTATTATCGGTATCGTTTACTTTTATGTCCCTGTATTGACTGAAAAACGTTTCAAAATCAAACTTTTTCAGGTTATCTTCATTCTTTTGCTGCTTATTTAATATACGGTCTTTTTCTATGCTTTCTATTCCTTTTTTCAACTCTTCTGTCAATCCATAATTATCTTCGTTGTCCAAGTCAATGGATTTATTCCACTCTGTCGGGTATTTACCCAGATACTGAATTATGTCTCTGAAATAGATCAAAGACTTCTCTTCGCTATCATAATCTTGACTGCTTCGCTTCTTGGAAAAGAACGTAAATATCTTTCTTTTATATCTTATGTTTTCTCTTTCTTCTTCCGCTTTTTTATCTTCTCTATTGCTATTGTCATTGTTTTTAATTTTGCTTTTTACCTTAAAAGCATCTAATTGAGATACAAGCAACTCGGCTTCGTCTTTGTAAAGAAACATGGTTGCCAAGAACAACATGCCCCAGAAAGAGGGATATCTGCCTTTCTTGATATTGAATAGAACATCTGACTGTTCGGTGATAGACCATTTTATTTCTTCGTTTACATCTATAAAGAGAATCTTATTTATACATTCATCAATGGATAACGTTTCTTCCGATGTTCCAAGATTGCCGAATTTGTCTTTCATAAATTTGAAAAACTGCTTCTGAAAATCTTCTGAATCTTTGTATTTGGCATATTGCTCCCGCAACAGATTGTTATGTATGTCAGCAGAATAATTTACTTTTTCCCGATTTTCATTGTATATATCTTTGTTCCAAGCAGCCCACTTGTTTTCCTTTTCCAATATAATTGCCGTAATGGCAAGCCGAAAACTGTCTTTAAGAAAGTCTTCCACGCATTTGTTTCCTTCAAAACATACTTTGTCGAAAGTGTGTATGTAATGGCTGTTTATGTTGCGTATGCAAGATATGAAACCACATAAAGAATTGATAGTTTCTTTATCCGGTTTATAAACTGCATTGAAATCCTTGTATATG
The DNA here is from genome assembly GCA_937880835.1 of uncultured Prevotella sp. Lineage (GTDB taxonomy): Bacteria > Bacteroidota > Bacteroidia > Bacteroidales > Bacteroidaceae > Prevotella. Next base: position 1,480 of record CALGRN010000171.1, read on the forward strand.
TATCCTTCTTTATTATTGACATGTTCTTTCTGGAAAAGCGCATAAGCAGGTATATCTTTGAATTTATGTCCTACTGCAAAATGAAATGTTCTGTACTCTTTGTTATTATCTGCATGCAGGTTTTCAATGTTTGCCACGCTCTTTTCAGTAAAAACAGTCATATTTCCTTTGTTTGAGAAAATATATTCGAACTGTTCTTTCGGGGTTGTATAAGAATAATTGTTATCCATTTTATATAATGTTGAGTTTATCTAAAAGTGCAATAAGTTTATCTGAAAGTGCAATAATACATAAGACAGCAGTGGAAATGAGTAGTATTGTTATCGATATTCTGAACAAACGATATTTACGTGCAGCAGCTTTTGATGTCGTAATAATATGCTTTATGACTTCTTTTTCGTAACAATCTAATGGATTTTCTTCGTTTTCTGCCATAAGATAATGTGCAAGTTCCTCTTCACTAAAACATTCCAATGTCTCACATCTGAATAGATTTGTTCCTTTTTCAATCTTCTTTTCGCTTTTCTTATTTTGTTTTTCTTTGGCTTTTGGAGGATAAAAAGCATAAAGGCTTGTAATCATAGAATATAAAAGAGCGATAAAAGCAATAATGAAAGGAATACCTTTTATATAAAACATGCAATCATTAAAATCTATTTTTATACTAATATGTTCTACCACTTCACCTAATATTATGGCACAAAAAGCAATGATAGACGCATGTTTTGTTTCAACGAAAAGAAGTGATTGGTTTACATATCGGCTCAATTCTTCTATAAGTTTTTCGGTTTTGTTGTTATTTTCCATTTTAGATATATTTGATTTTAAAAGTAATAAAGCACTGCAAATTTAACAAATAAAATTGAATAATCGTTATTAGTTATTTTAAAATAACGTGAGTTCGATGAATTAAATTCGTTCGATAATTTGATGAATAACAAACTTTTTGTCGCTTTAAATTATCAATTAATGCGAGTTTTAGAAACTTGAATTAATACAGTTGGAAATAAACGGTTTGCAAAA
>CALGRN010000172.1 GCA_937880835.1 uncultured Prevotella sp.
AATAAATAATGGACATTTGGAGCTTTTCAGCCTACCAAATGTCCATTACGCCGAACACCCCGATGTCTGTTGATTTTTAGACATCAGGATGTTTTATATAAAAATGTAAACGATAAATACTGCTAACAGAAGAATAATACAATAGTTTGGGCAGTAAATATCCTTAGAAACATACTTAACGGATAAACAGTAGAATAACCAACAGAAGGTGCTTCACGCGAACAAACTGAATTGGCGTAAGCCAATGCAGGGGGATCTGTATAAGTACCTGCTATCATTCCCATTAAAGTAAAGTAATTGAAACGATATTTTATTCTTGCTATCACACCTATTATAAGTATCGGAATTACGGTTATCAGGAAGCCTGTGTAAACGTATTTCAAGCCGTCTCCTTGTACAACAGTTTCCCAAAAGCCTGCTCCTGCCTTTATTCCCACGCTTGCAAGGAATAACACAAGCCCTATTTCACGTATCATCATATTAGCACTCGTTGTTGTATAAGTCACGAGTTTTATCCTGTATCCGAATCTTCCTATTAGTATTGCAATGATTAGCGGACCTCCTGCTATACCCAATTTTAAAGGAACCGGCATGCCCGGTACTGCAAAAGGTATGCTTCCGAATATTATACCAACCATTATACCGATGAATATTGTCGCAATATTAGGGGCTTCAAGACGCTTTATCGAGTTTCCCATAAGCTCTGCAACACGATTAACATTGTCTTCCGGGCCTACTACCATTACCCTGTCGCCTACAAGGAAATGGTGGCTTCTACTTGCAAACAAGTCCATTCCCTGACGCGTTATTCTCGTTATATTCACTCCATATACACTGGCAAAGTGCATCTTGCCGAGAGTCTTTCCGTTCATAGACGAGTTTGTAACAAGTATTCGTTTTGAGACAAGAGGTTGCTTTTGGTCTTCTTCTTTCCAAGATGCTTCTATCTCAGGACCTATAAAAGCGATGATTGCCTCTGCATCTATCTCTGCGCAAACCACGAGAACTTCGTCACCCATCTCAAATATGGTATTACTCATAGGTATGCTTACCTTGCCGTCATGCATTATTCTTGAACATACTATATCGCGGTTCAGGAACTCCGTTATTTCTTTCAGAGAACGTCCTGCAATGTATGAATTGGCAACACGCAGATGCATTTGGTGGGGTTTGGCGTGCGGACTCTCAGCATCTGCGGCTTCAAGTTGCTGTTCTTCTTTGTCCAACTTAATCTTACAAATATATCTTATAAGTATCGTTGCACCTATAATTCCCAAAACACCTAATGGATATGCGCATGCATAACCTGATGCTATCTCCGGTATATTTTCTTTCGGAAATACGGAAGTAAGGGCTTCATTTGCCGCACCAAGTCCCGGCGTATTGGTCACAG
>CALGRN010000173.1 GCA_937880835.1 uncultured Prevotella sp.
CTGTTGGCAAAAAACTATGGCAGCGTGTCTGACGTTACCCAAAACGCAGCAGTAGGACTTGAATTGCTGCACACGGCGAGTCTTGTTCACGACGATGTGGTTGACGAAAGCGAGCAGCGCAGAGGGCAGGCTTCTGTAAATGCGAACTACAACAACAAGGTTGCCGTGCTCGTAGGCGATTTCATCTTGTCAACGGCATTGCTGTACGTATCATACACGAAGTCGGAAACAATAGTGCGAAAACTTGCCGAATTGGGAAGAACTTTATCTGACGGAGAAATCCTCCAACTGTCTAACATACGCAATAACGACATATCGGAAGAGGTATATTACGAGGTTATAAAACGCAAGACGGCAGCACTTTTCGAAGCATGTGCGGCTATCGGCGCACTGTCGGCAGGTGCTTCGGCAGACGAAGTGGAAGAAGCGAAGAGGTTCGGACAGAACTTAGGCATAATATTTCAGATAAGAGACGACATCTTCGACTATTATAACTCGGAAGAAATAGGTAAACCTACGGGCAACGACATGAAGGAAGGAAAGCTCACTTTGCCCGTTATATACGCCTTAAACTCAACCGGCGACAAGGAGATGACAACGCTTGCGCACAAAGTAAAGGCAAACGAAATAACATCGGATGAGATAGAAAAATTAGTAAGATTTACAAAAGAAAACGGCGGAATAGAATATGCCGAGAAACGAATGTATGAATACCGCAGTCTCGCAATGTCGTTCATAAACGAGAAAGTGAAAGACAATGCAATAAAACAATCACTCACCGCGTACATAGATTTTGTAATAGAGCGGAAATTATAACATATTCGCAAAGAACAATAAACAGGGTAGGATAGGGGAGTAGGTCCTGTTTAAACATATTATATATATAAACATGAATATCAAAAGGATGCAAATCGCATTCCAAGAACTATTTTCATATAAAAACCACATTATTAAATACGAACTCATCTGATTTTCCTTAATATAAGTTTCAATTTTATTAACGATGCTGTTATAAATAACGTGAGTTCGACGAATTATAATTCTTTATATAATATGATTAATATCGCGTATTGTTTTATAGTACAGTTTGTATGACAAAACTTATTCTTAACCCGAGTTCAGGTTATATAATGCAGCATCAGTTGCACCTGCGAATACTTGAAAGTGAGATTCTGCGAGAACATATTGATGAAATTGGAGATTTGCTAGTAGTATGATGATATTAGTTACGTCGTGGTCGTATAAGGATTTTCGGAAATTCCAGAATCTTCTGTATGGTTACCAAACTTATATAAGAAAAGGACGAGACATTGTAACACGATGTACTTCCTTTCGATATTATGTGATGAATAAATGGGAATTGGAGATGACCGAGAAAGACAAAAAAAGTTTGGATATGCTTATAAGGAAGTGATTAAAGTTATGCTTGGAATGAAAAATATATAAAATGAATGAGATGATTATGAGCAGATCATAGAACTCCTTAATCTTTTCAACGGCAAGGACTTTTGGAGATACATAAAAATATCGTGAATCTGAACATGGGAGATAATGTTGATTTCATAGATATGAAACATAAAGAATGGTTGAATGGAGGAATTAGCTTTTTGTTACTTTTGAATCGTCTCAACTCACTGTCAAAAGTAACTAGGTGCTTTTCATTGGGGGTCTTTGCTCCTTTCTTTGTCCGACCAGAGCTCACGAAAGAAAGGAGCAGTCGACAAATTTGTCGACCGCTTTACTCCGTCTGTTCTTCTTGAACGGTTATCCGTCCCGTCCTCACTTCGGAAAAAATCATCTTGTCTGATTTTATGCGGATTTCAGAGGTGAGGGAGTTGAGTTTCCATTTTCCCTGCTTCTCGCATATCCAACATTTTTTATGCGTTTTCCATTGGGTCGGTCGTTTTCGTTTTAGTGGCATAAAAAGTGGGGTTTGGGACAAACAAGGTTTTACGGCGAGAATATTACCTGCAATGAAATGGAAGTGTGGAGATTGTCGTCTAAACGGCTTGCCGCCCCGACCTTTTTTGTCCGTAGAAGCCCGGAACTACCTTTGCCGCTGACAACGAACAACCGATTCCGACATGATACACGAGCATAAGTGGAGGATGTGCAGGGACAGAAGCAGGGCGAAAACAAAAAACTACCCCAAAACAGAAGTGACCTCAAAAAAGTTTTGTGTCTAACTTTTGGGATGCAGTTTCCAAAGAACGGCTTCACGAAAATAATTCGGAGAAAATTCTTTTTCTAACGATATACCCTTATCTTTGCAACAGACAAAGTGGTTCTTTGAAATGGCAAAATAAGGTAGAGTATAGAAGCTCACAGGTCTCCTTATCGTTACCATTCTTTATTGGTAATCAATTTAACGAATTGATTATTTGAGGTTTATAAAATTCTCTATGTCTTGCCATGTGGAAGGTCAGATTCTTATTGATGCTACAAATGTCGGCAATTTCCTTCAAATATGCGTTGGTTTTCTGATTCGTTAATATGGGAAACAGCCTCCCGTCACGATAAGTCTTGTGGCTATATTTCTCAATGATAGCCTTGGGAATGTCCAATAAGAGTACATTTGTTTCAACATTCGTCTTTTGCCGCTTGGTCATAATCCACTGCTTGTCATCGAGCGTAACGATGTTGTCTGGTGTGAGATTGGCTACATCTATATATGCCAGTCCCGTGAAACAGGAGAATATGAAAATATCCCTTACCAATTCCAATCGTCCTATGCTCAAATCCTTGTTGGCAATCCTCATGATTTCCTCATCCGTAAGGAAACCACGGTTTACCGGCTCCAAATGGAAGCGATGATTGAGGAAGGGATCGTGGTGCAGAACACCCATTTTCTGCCCTAAGATGGTTATGGTCTTGAAAGTTTTCATTGTCTTGGTTGCTGTATTGGTATTTTGCCCTGCAATTGTTCGAAGATATATATCAAACTCTCGGATAACCGTATAGGTAAGTTCTGAAAGTCTGATGTCTGTTCTCTTGTAGTTCGTATGGAGGAACTTTGAAGTGCCGTTCACAGACATTATATTTTTGCAGCGTTGCGGAACTTACGGAAATGCCGACTTGCTGTGCAATATCAGCATTGTGTTTGTCAAAGAGCTGCACTAAGGTGTCAATGTCTTCTTTCTTACCCAAGAACTCTGCCTTGATACGTTCCATACATAAATCCTGGCTGTCTTCCAACTTTCGATAGATGCTCTGCAAGCCATTGCGAATGTTGTCCAGTTCAAGATTTACACTAAGAACGTCGGTTGTACGTCCCTTCAGCTTCTCATTCTCTTTGTCCCATAAGGATTGCACCACCGCAATTCCCGTGGAGCCAAGTGAAAGTCGCTCATTGTTGAGATAGATTCTCACCATTACAGGAGTCTTTCCCTCCTTGTTCACATAGTTGCTTCTAAGATAGAAGGCTGTTCTGAAAATTGCTTTCATACTTTGCTTGTTTTTAATTGTAGCCAAGAACAAAGAAATTGTAGCCAAACGGACGGCTGATTGTAGCCAGAAACCATTGTTTTCAACTTCTGTAGCCCGGCTACAAAGTTCTACATAATAATTTGAATAACAGCAAAATACAAGTAGTCTAAACGAACTCTCTACGGACTCTTGGCTACAATTTTCAATCAGCACATAAAAATGTAGCCAGATTGTAGCCATAGGAGAGTCTTTTGGGCGTACATACGACCTTTTTACATACTCTGAAAGGTTGAAATAACATAAAACAAAAGTATCGTAACTCCTTTAAGTTACGATACTTACAGATTTTTGAAGTTTTTCCTGACTCTTTTTACATAGTACTTCACGCGGAGAGAGAGGGATTCGAACCCCCGGTGCCTCTCAGCACGGCGGTTTTCAAGACCGCTGTAATCGACCACTCTACCATCTCTCCTTTGTTCTTACAAACAGCTTTTGGTCTTAAAGCGGTGCAAAGGTAAGTTTTTTTTTTTATTACACAAAATTTTTGTTGTTGTTTTTATTAAATTTACGGATAATTAAAAGGCTTATGTCGTAAGTATATAATTACAAAATTGTGTATATTATATATGTTAGATATAAAAAATGGGCTTATGTGCCAAAATTTTGTTTTTAAAATCACATACTCCATTTATCTGTTGGGTTTGTGGGTTTTTATAAAGTCTTGAATCAATACTTTTTTATATCAAAACTTATTCCATTGTGCATGTTTAGCTTTACTTTTAAATCCCCATTGAGTGCCTCCAATGCATTGTTTGTTATTTGGTATATTCTGTTCAATATTATCGTACAATGTCCATAAGTATGATATTCCTGTTTTAGATTGAGATATGCACTTCTTTATGCTCTGTGAATGTAACATGCCTTTCTGGCTTCTGTTTTCGTTCTTTCCTTTAATAATGCTTCCTATTTCTTATACAGTTTACCTCGTATGGCATAATGTAAGTGTCAATACCGGTAACGTCTGCGATGATTCTAATTTAGGACGCAATATAAGTTTAGATTTAATGGTCATTAAAACATCTGAATGCTCTTGCAGTCAAAGGTCTTTTCTTACTTTGTGAGTTTTTATTTTATGACTTTTACTATTCAAACATCATTTATGTTATTTTTATTATTATAATTAGCTATATCTTCCGCTGCCATCACAGGTTCTTCCTTTGGCATTATATATCGCCTGACACAATGGTCTTGAAGGAAAATCCTATTAAGTGTGAAGACTAATGAATCCAATGTTTTTTCTCTTTTCTTCGGTTTTAGTTCACATTCCCATATCGTAATTGAATGCCAGCCCATTGAGGCAAGTTCATGTTGTACTTTCAGGTCGCGATCTTTGTTTCGCCATACTTTGTTAATCCAAAATTCTGTATTTGTCTTTGGTATTGTATAATACTTACATCCCTCATGCCCATGCCAGAAACATCCATTTACAAAAATGCAAGTCCTGTATTTCCTCATAACTATGTCAGGCTTTCCCGGAAGACGCGGATGATTCAGTCGATAGCGATATCCATGATTCCACAGCCACTTGCGCACAACAACTTCCGGCTTCGTATTCTTGCCGTGAATAGCTGCCATGTTTGCATGACGTTGTTGTGGTGTATGCGTATCGCTCATAAATTCTAAATAAAATAATTGCCAATAGATGATATTATTTATACTTTATTTTTATTTAATATTATAAATTCTATTAAATCAGTTGTACATTATTACTTGAACCTACAATATAACCACCATTAGCCTCATATTTTCCGTTCCAAGGTGTATGTGGTATCATACCGAGTGCGGATGCAACCAAAAAGTTTTTAACTTTACACTCATAATACTTGTGATTGTGAGTCATATCATATTCCATCGGATTTTTTGAGGCAATTATTTCTGTCAGAACTTTTAAATCCTTGCTGCCTCCTTTATTACCTTCCAGAAGAATTGATGCCATTATAGACGGCAGATAACTGTCTATCAGTATGAAATTATTGCGACAGATTGAGTCATCCATAGTTTTAAACTTGAATTCTCCTCCTATTTTCTGAATTTCCGTAACACGATCAATAAGTTTAGTTCGCGTATTTATGGCATTTATATTTTCTATTTCAGAATTAGAAAAATCATGACATGTTATCATAAATGTGAAATTGGTTGTCTTTCCTGCATTGAAAAGATATATACCATTGATTATTTGGTCATAATCACTAATATTTTCTAAATGTCCATTATTATCAGATATTGTTCCTATAATATTCATAATGTTTTGCTAAAAGTTCTTTATCGGGAGAGAATTTTTCAGGCATGATAATATTACGTCCTTGAATGGTTTGGATATAGGATAGAAAAGTATCATCTTTTATTTCACTAAGCATTTGCTCTGATATAACAATTTTATAATCTGGGGTGACCGCCAATAAAAATTTATCATAAGCGCGGTGGAAAAGTGGATTCATACAGAGACCATTTCTCGGATTGGTTCGATTGTTAACATCATCAGCCCAACTTGTTATGTGACAAGCTTCAAGGAGTGTGGAATTACTAATACCTGTAATACAACATTGGTTAAGATAGGAGCAAAGAACAACTTCACGAAAGAAATTTTGATTGATGCGTTGATGAACTAAAACCTTACGTTCTTTACCTATCGGAAAATTATGAGCATCAATTTCCATGTATTCCTCAACAGTTTTACTTTCTCTTTCCGCAAAGAGTTTCTCACTTTCATATGCAAGTTTATCAGGGTTATCCCAGAATTCTTTCCATACAGATTCTTCTGCCTTACTGCCATTTGACAAACCTGTAATACTCTTAGCTTTTAATATAGGATCGAATCGACCAAAGTTTCCAATCTTCATTTTCAATGCAACAGGTGTCCGACCTATAAGAGGAGCATACTTCTGTATAATAGGATGCCACTCTTTCACGTCCTTAAACGGTATCTTGCAATAAACATTGAGAGCCATTATGAGTTGTTCACGAGACCAAAGTGGATTATGCACCATTGTTTATGCTGATTTTTTAATAATTTTATTTTACCCTCATTTGCTTAAATCCAGCATCTTTTTTATTGGTTTTACTGCTTCTTTGGCTGTATTTTCATCTACATCTACCGATGGCCATTCATATTTCAGGCAATTGTATATTTTTTCCAGAGAGTTCATTTTCATGTATTCACATTCGTTGCATGAGCATCCTGCTCCTCCTTCGCTTATTTCGGGAGGTACGGGGATGAATGTTTTCTCAGGACAATTACGCTGCATTTCATGAAGTATTCCTGCTTCCGTTGCTACTATGAATTTGCTTTGTTCACGTTCTGTCGCATGCTTCAACAGTACTGCCGTGCTTCCTACGACGTCGGCAATGGCAAGAACCGGACCTTTACATTCCGGATGTGCAAGCACAACAGCATCGGGATGTTCCGCTTTGAGGCGTACTATTTCGTCAACAGAGAATTTCTCATGCACATGGCAACCGCCGTTCCAGAGGAGCATATTCCTGCCTGTTATCGAATTTATGTATGAACCCAAGTTGTAATCAGGACCGAAAATAAGTTTCTCGTCTTTTGGAAACGTATCTACTATCTTCTTCGCATTTCCGCTTGTCACAACGATGTCTGTGAGTGCTTTCACAGCTGCTGTCGTATTTACGTAGCTGATTACCTTGTAACCGGGATGCTCTGATTTGAACTTTTTCAAGTCTTCTGCTTTGCAAGAGTCTGCAAGTGAGCATCCGGCATTTAGATCCGGAACGAGTACGAGCTTATCAGGACAGAGTATTTTATCTGTTTCTGCCATGAAATGAACTCCGCACATGACTATTATTTTCGCA
>CALGRN010000174.1 GCA_937880835.1 uncultured Prevotella sp.
GGAAGATTTTCTCCCGTAATAATTCCTTCTATACTCAATACACCCTCGTCTTTAAGATCTGCCCAACTGTCGTTTATCTTTACGAAAGAAGTACCATTATTACCCTTACCTACTACCGATACTCCGCGCACATCGGATTTCTGATAATATGTGTAACCAATATAAAGTTCGCCCGAATTTTCTTTCAGCTCGACAGGTGTTGTCAGTTGAACCTTATTCCAACCGCGTAAAAGTTTTGGATTGCCGTTGCGAATAACAATTCCTTCTGCAAGATTATCTCCATCGATTGTAGAACGTACCCAAACCTTAACGGAGTCGATATTAATACGTGCCGCAAGTCCGGCTTTTACACATACAATACTGTTTCCTGCAAATTTCTTAACCATAGAGGCAGGAATGTGAATGGCAGCAGATACTTCTCCTTTTCCGTCTTTACCGTGAATACTTGACGAAGACACCTCGCCCAAACAGTAGCCTATCGACAATGAGTCTTCAGCAGCATCGACAGCAATCGACATGAAGATGCATAACATTAGGAATAAAATTTTCTTCATAGATTTATCAGATTATTTAATAATGTATAACAGTTGTTCAAATTACTTTTTATTGCCACAAAATTACAAAAAACTTTCTATGCTCCAAATTTTTAATAAAAAAGATTTGCATATTAATATAAAATTATTAAATTTGCAAAGTTGTCTGTGATAAATTTATTTTTATCACATAAACAGAATTAAGATTTAAAAAGGTTCTGTTAAACCAAAATGAAAAGGTTATTTAACCAAATATGAAGAACAATTTTTATTAATAATCAAAAAAAGAAAAACAAGTATGAAAAGAAACTTTCTTTTGAGTTTTTTGAGCATCATGTTCCTTGTATTTCTTTCACCATTCTCTGCAAACGCTCAGCGTCCGCAGAGAACAATCGGGGAAGAAACGGAATTTGCAAAGATTACACTTTCGCAGATGCAGAAGAAAAGAGAGGACTTTAACAAAAGATTTCCTCTTTCAAATGTGCGCCAAATCCAACATAAATGGACAGGCAAAAAGAATTTTCGTAATGCCACAAAGCATCAAGCAAAGCCGGCAAAATCGCAACTGAAAGCATTGCCTCTCTATACGGGTCCAGACGGACCGGTGTTGTGGGGAAATGTTGTAGGACAATCTACATGGGAAACACTTGAACCGGAAAATTATCCTTACGGTGTTTATCAGTTTATGTCAAGTTGTATGTGCATGAAAATATGAATGCAAACGGCGGTGGTGCTTTTATTGACGGGAAATTCCATTTCATATCATATGTAAATATGGAAGGGATTGGATACTTTGCACAATATTTCATATATGACACAAAGACGTGGAATATGACTTTGTCTCAGGAAGTAAATGACTTGGGATTTATCGCTATTACATCTGCTTATGACCAAACATCACAGTGTCTTTATGGTACTTTCTTCACATCAGACATGAAGGGCTATGAATTCGGATATTTGGATTATGCAACCATGACCAAGACTAAAATAAAGTCGGTTGACACTTACTACATGGCTATGGCTGTTAATTCAAAAGGAGATTTGTATGCAATAAATTCAAACGGCACTCTTTTAAAAGTGGATAAAGCAACTGGTGCGGAAACTGTTATCGGTTCTACCGGACTTTCTCCTTTTTATCAGCAAAGTATGACTTTCGATAATAAGACAGACAAGCTCTATTGGGCTGCTTCTTTTATGACAAAACCTTCCGGTCTATATGAAGTAGATGTAACCAACGGTGCAGTTAAAAAAATAGCCGATTTCCCAAATAATGAAGAAATACTTTGTCTGTATGCGACTGGAACGGAAGCATCGGAAGGAGCTCCCGGCAAAGTAACCGACCTTAAAGAAAACTTTGAGAAAGACGCTACAACCGGTACTATTACATTCACTGCTCCTTCAACATCATATAGTGGTGCACAGCTAACAAGCGACATTACTTATAAAGTAAATGTAAACGGAACAGAGAAAAGTACAGGAACAGCAACTCCTGGTCAGGCTGTAAGCATTAACCTCACTTTGCCGGAAGGACAAAACAAAGTAGAGGTAATTGCTTCTAATAATGCAGGTGCAAGTCCAGCAGCTTCGATAGAGTTCTGGGTAGGTTTGGATCTTCCTACAAACGTTGTATGCGATATAAACGAAGAAACCGGTGTGGTAAAAATCACTTGGGATGCACCGCAAGGCGGTCAGCATAATGGATATATAAGCGAAAATCTTGTTTATTATGTTCGTCGTTATCCTGAATATGTATTAAAAGGTACAGATCTTACTGTGAAAGAGTTTGCCGATACGATACAATTGGATAAACTTGCATCTTATTACTACGAGATATATGCAAAGAACAGCATATCCGATACTAAGAAAGGTGAATCTTATTATACCGACGCAGTTGTGTTGGGAAAACCTATTGAGCCTAATTATACCGAGCCATTTACTGATAAGAAAAAATTCAGTGTATTCACTGTTATAGACGTAAATAAAGACGGAAAAACTTGGGAGTGGAATAGAGATAAGAGAGTAGCAAGAGCAATGGGTAGTGATGACGTTAAATCAGACGACTGGTTGATAACACCTCCTTTGCACTTGAAGCCGGGATTGTTCTACAAATTCAAATTCAAAGCACGTAGAGGTCTTGACAATTACGAAGAATTCTTATCTGTTCGTTTCGGTAACGGTAAAACTCCCGATAAGTTGACAGAAGAAATATTGCCTAAGACAGAATTGGTAAGCGGTTCACAATTCCAAGAATTTGAGAAAGAAGTTTCAGTTGAAACAGAAGGTACATACTATTTCGGTTTCCACGCAGAAAGTCCGGCAGGAATGTTTGCCATCTATCTTGATGACGTTTCTGTATCGAAAGGCGTTACTTTCGATGCACCCGATTCTGTAACCAATTTTAAAGTTGTTGCAGGTGCAGAAGCCGATTTGAAAGCAACTGTAAGTTTCAACGCTCCAACTCAATCTATAAACAAGCAACCGTTGACTACTCTTACAAAGATTGATATATTCCGTGGCAGAACTTTGGTTAACACAATATCAAATCCACAACCGGGCAATGAATATACATTCGTTGATAACGATGTCGTTAACGGACTTGTTACATATACTGTTGCTGCAACAAACGATACAGGAACGGGTATCAGAACTTCTTGCAGTGCTTATATAGGACATGACACACCGAAAGCTCCTAAAAACATTGTTCTTAAAGATAATTTTGACGGAACACTTGGTCTTTCTTGGGAGAAACCGGGTGCAGTAGGAAAGAATGGCGGTTATGTGGATGAGAGCGACCTTTCATATAATATTTACGATATTAATCTCGAAACAAGCGAGACTACACTTCGCAAAGGCAATATTGAAGACATGTCATATGTTATAAATGATGTAAATCTTGAAGGTCGCCAAGACATTCTGTTATATTTGGCAACAGCAAAATCTGAAAACGGAGAGAGTGAAATGGGATATTCAAACGTAATTATCAAAGGAACTCCTTACACCTTGCCATATTCAGAATCACTTGCAGGCGGAAAATTAAAGAAGGATGATTTCTGGTGGGTTGAAACATCATCAGCAGAGACACCTGACTTTGCTGCAACAAACGAGATGTCTTCCGACAACGATTACGGTTGTGCAGTATGGAAAGCCGGTACATTAGGCGAGTGGGCTTCATTCAATTCCGGCAAAATAGCACTTAAAGATGCTACCAATCCGGTATTGATGTTCAGCTATTATGCAGTGCCGGGCAAGGACATACAACTTACGGTTGAGGCGTTCCCCGCAGGTCAAGATAGTGAAGAAATCAAGGAAATCGACTTCCGAACATTATCGGGAGCAGCAGGTTGGCAGCGTGTAAGTGTTGAGCTGAACGATGTTAAGAACGCTCCTTATACAATTCTCAAATTCAGAGTGAAGAGTAATGAGACAACCGTAACGACAGGTCTTGACGACTTCCTGATTATGGATGTGCTTAAAGATAACCTTGCTGCTACTATAAATGGTCCTACCGTTGGCGAAGTCGGACAACCGGTAAATGTTGAAGTAAATGTCAAGAGTTTGGGGCAGGAAGTTGCTTCCGGTTTCACGGTTGATTTATATGCAGGCTCTCGTCTTGTTGAAAGCAAAGACGGTGGTTCACTCAACTTGCTCGAAGATAAGACATATTCATTCGTATATACGCCGAAAGTTGAAGATGCAGGTGTTATAAAGTTGCATGCCATTGCCAACTATTCTAAGGATCTTGATATGTCAGATAACACCACATCTGATGTAAGCATGGTTATTAAAATGCCGGAGTTGCCCACTGTAACAGACCTTTCTGCGACACCAAAAGAAAACAGAACCGTTAGTTTGAACTGGAATGAACCTTCTTCTTTGGTTCGTACGATAGTTGACGATATGGAAGGACATACTCTGTGGGCTATTGACAACATCGGTAACTGGAAGACTGTTGACAGAGACCAATTGCCTACGGCGGGAATACAAGGCTTCTGGTGGGACAACATGGGTTACCCGCAAGCATTCATAGTATTTGATCCATATACTATCGGACTTGGAAAGACGGAACGCTACAAGGCTCATTCCGGAAACCAATATCTCGCAAGTTTTGCTGCCGCCGCAGAAGAGGGAGAATCTGTAAATGATGATTGGTTGATTTCACCGGAATTGAATGGCGATGCTCAAACTATAAGTCTGTGGGCTAAGGGTGCATCTCTTACATATACACCGGAAACATTCGAGATTCTTTATTCTACCACAACGTCAGAGCCGGAAGAATTCAAGCTCATAAGCACACATAATCCGGCAGGTGATGTATGGACAGAATATACAGCACAGTTGCCGGAAGGAACGAAGTTCTTTGCAATACATTGCGTATCGGAAGACAAACTTGCTCTATTGTTAGATGACATAACTTATCACACCGGCAAGCTGACTGTTAAGACTTACAACATCTACCGTGACGGCAATAAGGTTGCTTCGGTCGGTGCAGATGTACATGAGTTTATCGATCAGGATGTCAGCGACGGACAGCATGTTTACAACGTTACTGTTGTATATCCGGAAGGAGAATCCGTATTCTCTAATGATGCTTCAACACTGATAACAAATCTCAACGGATTGCAAGAAAACGTACTCAGCGTGCGCACGTCAAAGGGCATGATAATAATCAACAATGCCGGTGGCGAGAATATAAGCGTATATAACACTAACGGTACGCAAGTGTTCAATGCCAACAACGAGGCGGATGTTACCATACCGGTACAGCGCGGACAGTACATTGTAAAGGTAGGTGCTAAGGTTTTCAATCTGACTGTCAGATAAGCAGTCTGTAAGGAACGGTGTATCAGCACTGACAAAAGGGTTAATACACTGTTTCTTCTTTTATTGAAATTAATAAAACTAATTTTATATTACGGTGTGGCAAGACATTGTTTCTGCCACACCGTTTTTCTTATACTCCATTTCCGTAGATGATAACCGTTAAAACGTTGGAAAGAGAACATGCACGTACATTGTTGAAAGCGGACACGCACAGGGCGTGTCCCTACATGCAGGATATACGTTGCTGTAAACACGTAGGGACAGACCTCGTGTATGTCCGAGAAATGTACAACAAAACAACCTCGTATCGGTATGACAACAATAAACATTTAGAAGACAAAAACAATGCCTTTTATACCCAACGGGTAGGGTGTGATTGTACCCAACGGGTAGGGTGTGATTGTACCCAACGAGTAGGGTGTGAATGCACCCAACGAGTAGTGTATAAAAGGCACTGTTTCATTGCGTTTTCAGAACATATAAGGGAACGTTCAGACGATGCAAAACAGAGCGATAAAACAATACGCCATATTCATCAAATTATCGGATAATTACAATTCGCCAAACTCACGTTCTCTATTCGCATAATTAAGAATATTATTACAAATGGTTGTTTAATAATATTCAGATACAAAAAGCGTTACTCTTGAAAAACAATCTATGCCGCTTCGATATGCTGAGCGACATAGACTTGAAATTACGTTAAATGCTATCTTGTTTTTATCAGTTATACCACTGTTACTATCATATTGACAAACCACGTAAGCAAACAGGCGGCTACAACATCTCCGGCAGTTGGAAAAGTTTTATTCCGTTGCTGCCCTTTATCAGTATGTAATAACCCTTCGGGCAGTTCTTTTCTATCTCTTTCTTTACCTCTTCCACGTCCTTGAACTTCCTGAAAGCACATTCCGTCTTGCCGAACTCTTCGCCCACAAGCCACACTCTGTCTATTCCCGTTGCTGCAAGCATGTCAACAACTTTCTGATGTTCGGCATCGCTTGCATCCCCCAGCTCTCTCATATCCCCGAGTATTGCCATTTTCGGACTTACTTCCATGTCTCTGAAATTAACGAGTGCGGCGTTCATACTCGTAGGGTTGGCATTGTAAGTATCCACTATCAGCTTGTTGCTGTCTGTCACTTCCAACTGCGAACGGTTGTTGCTCGGCGTGTAATTTTCCAATGCATGGTCTATCTCTTGCGGTGTAACATCAAGATAAAGTCCTATACATGCAGCTGCAAGCATGTTGTATATGTTGTAAGAACCGAT
>CALGRN010000175.1 GCA_937880835.1 uncultured Prevotella sp.
GCAATGATAAAAGCCAAGTTTTCGCGCTTTGAACTTTTGTCTGAATAAGTTTCGTATATAGCCCAGATAACAGAGCCGAATAGTATTATTATATACACGAATACACCTGTGTTGAAAGCTAATCCGAGCGTGTTTACAAAGAAAAGCTCGAACCAACCGCCAACTGTTATTATACCGGGAACAACTCCGTAGAGCACCGCACAGACTATCACAAACGATATTGAAAGTGCTATCAGAGAGCCTTTAAGGTTGGCATCGGGAAACCTGCGATAGTAATAAACAAGCACAATGGCAGGGATGCAGAGCAAATTAAGCAGGTGAACGCCTATTGAAAGTCCCGTCATATATGTTATAAGCACGAGCCAACGGTCGCTGTGGGGTTCGTCTGCGTGGTCTTCCCACTTCAAAATGAGCCAGAAAACGACTGCTGTGAATGCAGAAGAATATGCGTAAACCTCGCTTTCTACTGCCGAATACCAGAACGTATCGCTGAATGTGTATATCAATGCGCCTACAAGTCCGGATGCTTCTATGGCAATCAGTTTGCCCATGTTCATTTCATCCCAACTCTTCAATATAAGTTTACGCACAAGATGTGTAATGGTCCAGAACAGGAACATGATACACGTTGCACTTAATAGTGCACTCATTATGTTAACCATACTTGCCACTTGCGACGGATCGCTTGTGAACTGTGAGAAGAGATTGGCTGTCAGCGTGAAGAAAGGTGCACCCGGCGAGTGTCCTATTTCCAATTTGTAAGCAGCTGTTGTAAATTCTGGACAGTCCCAAAAGCTGGCTGTCGGCTCAATCGTGGAACAATATACGAAAGCAGCTATCATAAAAGCTACCCAGCCGAGTATGTTGTCCACTAATTTGTACTGTTTCATCTAAGAATATTAGGGTTTAAACGTTATTTCAAAATATGACTGCAAAGATAGTGTAAATCAAAGACAATACAAAATAAACACATTTATTTTTTGATTGTTTAATTGTTGTTCCGCTGTTTCATACACCCTGAAAACCATACGTTTGTAAAGCTGATTTACAAAGGAAATAACAGTGTTTGAAAATTCAGAAAAAATATTACAACATACCGAAATACTCGCTTGTTTGCAACGAAATCTATATTTGTACGGGAAAATGTGAAAAATATAAATGATTGAAAATCAGCCTTTTAGTAGTAATACGTATTTGTCTTGTTTTTCAAAACCTATGCTTTTGCAACTCAAAAGCATAGGTTTTACAATTCCGGAGTAATGTTTTTATCAGATAAAAACAACATTCTGAGAATGTAAAAGTATAGTTCTTGCATGCAGAAACGAAAAAAACAGTGATAAAAAAGCAATATTTCTACTTTTCGATCACTGTTTTCTTATTTCTTAAATTCAGAAAAATTTTGAAGTTTTTATATGATTTCCGCATTCATATAAAGTTCATTTTCGGATGTGTATATATGCAATCTTATACGGCAAATGAACATTTTGCATATAAAGATTACATATTGATAATTGATAAACTAATGCCTGAAAGCATAGTATATTGTTTCAAACTGGTTTTGATATTTTATTATTCTTGTCTTTTTCTTTGTTTTGTTCTTGTGTCGTTTCTTTTATTTTCTCTGTTATGTCTGTAAGTTTTATTTCTTCGTTGTTTTGCCGCTCTGTTTGTTTTCTGTTTATATACCGTTTTATCTCTTGAAGTTTTCTTTATTGCTTTGTATTCGGGAGCTTTTCCCAAATGTTCTGGCAATACTGCTTTTTCTATCTCTTTGCCGAGAAATCTCTCTATCTGTTGAAAATAATATATATCCTTATCGCTCACAAATGATATTGCCGAACCGTCACGTTCGGCACGTGCCGTACGCCCTATGCGATGTACATAATCTTCTGTATCATGAGGAATGTCATAGTTTATAACCATTGATATATCGTCGATGTCAATGCCTCTCGACACAATGTCGGTTGCTACAAGCACGTCTATTTGTCCGCTTTTGAACTCAAACATTATCTCGTCTCTGCCCGATTGGAGCAAGTCGCTGTGCATCTCTCCACATTTTATGTTCATTCTCGTCAGTGCCTGATTTATCTCTTTTACCTTTTGCTTTGAGCCTGAGAATATTATGACACGATTAAGATTGCCGTCTTTGAACATGTTTTTTATTATGCCGAGTTTCTGCGACTCATAACAAATGTATGCACTCTGCTTTATTTTATCGGCAGGTTTGCTTACGGCAATTTTTATTTCTGTCGGATTTACGAGAATAGTCTTTGCCAGTTTCTCTATCTTTTCAGGCATAGTGGCAGAGAACATTATTGTCTGGCAAGTCTTGGGGAGATGTTTTGCAATAGACATTATATCGTCTGAAAATCCCATGTCAAGCATTCTGTCGGCTTCGT
>CALGRN010000176.1 GCA_937880835.1 uncultured Prevotella sp.
CCTGTAGGGGCATTGTCGTCTGTGCATGAAAATGTTGTAGGGTGATGAGATTTACTGATGCAGATGGGGGCAAGTTCATGAACAGGTTCCTGACCATCATATTTCTTGCGCCAGTAACTCCAGGTTGAATAACCCACACCTAATTCTTGCAAGAATGACTTCAGCGTCTGGCCGCTCTCCTGCTGTTGCTGCTGTAACTTTTTGAATTCTTCTTTTGTCATAACTTAGATTTTTATTGTTCTATTTTTTCTATTGTTATTTTCATTATCTCTGCTTCTGCCTCATCAGCTTTCTTTGCAATGCTTTCTGCTTCTTCTATAAGTTTATCTGCCGTCTCTCTGTCTTTGAGTGATGATGCATTTATCTTAACATTAAGAAAAGCACCGAGAACTGCGGCGCGAGCAGCAAGTGCGCCTACTCCTGCGTCCGAAACACTGTTAGGATTTCCTTCTTCTGCCATTGCCTTGCAAATCTCAAAAACTTTAAATGAAGCTTTCATCGTGTTTAATGGAACTTGTGTTGCATAAAGAGTTGCATCTTGTATCGCTTCCGAACGCAAGCGTTTATCCTCATCTGTTTTCTTTGGCAATCCGAATGCAGCCATTATTCTGTTGAATGCTTCTGTATCTTCGTCAACAAGATGCAGTAGTTCTGTCATTATTTCTTGTCCTTTATCAGCCCATTTGCCAAATTCATTCCAACGCTCATCCCAACCAGCCTTATGGCTTGAAAGATTAGCTACCATTGTGCCTAATGCAGCTCCGAGTGCTCCCATATATGCAGCAATAGTTCCTCCTCCGGGTGCAGGTGACTCTCGTGATGTTTCCTCTGCAAATCCTTTCACGGTAAGATCTATGAGTTTTTTGCTCTTGTTGTCATCTTCAAGCAAATATTCTATCACTTTCTCACGTGGGTTAAAAGGATGCAAATCGTCAAGTCCCATTGACTTTACGGCTATGTTTATAATGTCGTTTTCAGGAATTCCGGTAGAGCGATTTTGCTTTTCCAAGAAATATTTACCGGCTTCTATCAACGTGCGTTTAGGTATCAATCCCACAATTTCCGTTCCCGTAATACGTATTCCTCTGTTTTGAGCACAACGACAAACCTCATCGAAAGCCACATGAAGAGGAGTGACATTTATATTCGTTATATTCATTGAAACCTGTGCTATACCATATTCGTCAATATACCAACCGATAGCTTTCGTACATTTCAATGTTCCCGGTTTCATTATTACATTTCCGTTCTCATCAAGCAATTTCTTTCCAGTTATAGAGTTGCCTTCACGTGCCGGACGACCTTTTTCTCTTACATCAAACGCGATGGCGTTTGCACGTCGTGTCGAAGTACTGTTCAAATTGAAGTTTGTTGCAATAAGGAAATCACGCGCACCAACGGCAGTGCATCCGGTACGTGCAATGCTTTCGTCAAAAGGACGTGCACCAAAGTCGGGAGCTTTTTTCTTGTCCGACATCTTGTCTGATAAAGCTTCGTATTCTCCTTCACGGCATACCGCAAGGTTTTTTCTTTCTTCTGTGAATGCAGCAGCTTCGTAACAATAGCACGGAATGCCTGTTTCTGTGGCAATACGCTCTGCTAATTTTCGCGCCAATGCGGCACATTCTTCGAGTGTAATGTTTGCAACCGGTATCAGAGGTAACACGTCGGTAGCTCCCATACGTGGATGTGCGCCGTGATGATTGCGCATATCTATTATTTGTCCTGCTTTCTTAACAGCATCGAAAGCTGCTTCCAATACAGAATCAGGATCACCTACAAATGTAACAACTGTACGGTTTGTTGCCTCTCCCGGGTCAACGTCAAGAAGTTTAACGCCTTTGTGTTTCTTTACTTCATTTGTTATCTGATTAATTACGTTCATATCGCGTCCCTCACTGAAATTAGGTACGCATTCGACAATCTGATGTCTTTTTGAAATGCTCGTCATGGTATTTGAATTTATTGATTTTCAACACGCAAAGTTATAACTTTACGTTAAACATACCAAATTATTCGTGATAAAGTTTTGTTCCTTTAAAAAATATTAGAATTATATGTATGTTTATTTTGTCAAACAATACCGAAAATCATATCAAATCCATTGATTCTGAAAGTTATAAGTATAAAAAACAGATTTCATAAAACTATTTAATGAGGTTTTTCCTATCTTTTTCTTTTATATTTTTCAGATAGTAAACATATACATATTTATATATTAACGTGAAGTTCGATTAATTTAATTCATTCGATAATTTGATGAATAACGGAGCTTTTTGCCGCTTAAAATTATCAATTAATTCGAGTTTTAGAGACTCTAATTAATACAGTTGAAAATAAACGGTTTGCAAAACGAATTTCAAAAGTTATTGTTTCGCACTCTGAAAGTTATCCTTTTGTGTCCTGAAAGCTATCCTTTTGCAACGTAAAACAATAACTTTTGAAAAGCGTTTTTTATGCCTTGATTTTCAATGTTATACAAAGTAAAGTTTCAGAGTGCTGATAATGTATGTTACCGAGCTATGTAATATATATTCTGACAAACTTTAAACAAATAACTGTTTGGGGATATAAAAACCATGTTGTTTGTAAATTAATTTGTCGAACTCACGTTAAATTAGGAAAATGAAAAGATTATAATAATGCTAATCTTCTTTTGTTTCTTTTATTTAACAATTAAATATTATCTGCACCGCAATTCGGGCAACGCCCTTTTTGACGGAGTTTAGCACCGCAATTTCCGCAAAGATATGCACTGTGTACATTACGCATGTAACGCTTTATGGCAAAAAAGAAATAGGCTGCAAGCAGCAGATAACCGACAAAATACAATGTGCTTATACTGAAAATAATATAATTGGCAGCACATATTCCTGCCAATCCGAAGATATAAAGAACTGCATCTCCGAACGGCAGAAGGTGTCTCGTATCGTCCAATGCCGCTATCCCCACAATCAACATTGCCCAGACTGAAATAAGAAAGATTGACAGTATAGGAGCAACAGAGAAAGGATTCAGCGTAGGATGATAATAGAAATGTCGCCATACTTCGGGAGCAAACATTTGTATGCTTGCATAAAGTGTCGCGGAAGATGCTACGATAAGCGTCAGAAGTGTAGGATAAAAAGAATCAATATCGTTAAAATGCACTATTTTAGCATTCATATGCATCATCTTGCGCATAAGATACGCAAAGGAAATAATGAATATAACTATCAGAAATATAAGCAGATAAACATCGGAAAAAGTGGAAATAAACTGTGATATAGGATCATCTGGAACTACATTTGAAAGAAGATGCGATTCATGTATCCACCCGAAAGTATATTGATCGCGTGCTACTTGCACCCAAACGGAGTCAATCGTATCGTTAGGTATTACGCGTATATCTGCCACAACAAGATGTTCGTGCTTTCTTACGCTTATCGAGTCTGTTTTAAGATTGTTTACAAGTTCTTCCGGTTGTTGTTTGATAAGCGTTATGGAATCAGATTTCACAATGAAATTATAATTACGCTCATAGTCATGATTTTCATAGAAAGATATCGAGTCTAATTGTTTGTCTGTGTATGCCGATGTTTTTTCTGCTTTATTTGGTTTTCTGTTATAGCATGATGAAACAGAAAACACAACGACAAATATAAAAAAGAACATACGTATAACATGTACTTTATGTTTAAGTAGTATATGGATATATTTGTATAACAGCATGTTAGTCATTTTATGTGTATATATTCATTTGACATTTATCACAATCGAATTGCAATCGAAACTTTCTTCCGTCTGCCAATTCCAAGTACAACGGTTCTTTCCATTCAGGCTTTTTGCCACCTTTACGCACACAAAAACCGAGCTCATGGCGTATGCAATAACGACATTGCATGATTATATCGCTGTCTGAATGTTCTTTTCTTGATTTTTCTTTCAATTCAAATGCATAATCTATATTTTTCAAATCATGCATCTCATAAAATCGTTTCGAAATACTATTTGATATATTGTAAAGATAAGGAAACTTATTATATTCCGATAACTGACTGTAAAACAAACCATAAGACTTATTTTCTTCAATATTTACTATATTATCGACAGCAATAAGATTAGTACTTCTTTGTCTCTCTAAATCGTCTATTGCGTTGCGCCGTAAGTCAGAAAGCATGCTGCCGGGAATGAAATATTTATCGGCATTGCCTTCTATTTTGAAATCCGAACAAGAGTATATGGTGTTTCCAAGTTTTGTAAGTTGTTTGACAATGTTATCACGTTGCGGTTTTTGAGCGATTTGTTTTTCGATATTTAAAATTGCCTTTCCGCTTCTGACAACATCGCTTCCATACTCTATTTTCAAAAAGAACCCATCGGAAGTTTCACCTAACAGCATACGCACATCTATTTTTCTTTCGGCACTTTGCTTAGCGAGTAATCGGCTGAAACTAATATCGTTGTTTCTGTAAAGTTCGATTCCGGGTTTCAGATTTGCAGGCATTTGAAGCGGAAAGAGGCGATTGTTACGTACATTGTTTACACGAAAACCTTCTAATTCATGTTCTTCGTTGATAAAACAAAGACCGTCTCCGTTGGCAAAAGAAGCAATACCGGAAACATTAAACGAGTCTTTACCTATTTCTTTAACCTTACCAACATACTCTCCTATCGCCTTAGGCGTGTCAAAAGATGCAATATCAGGTTGTCTTCCGTTAATAAAATAAGATGTAAAACCTCTGTTGAACGTCTTTTTAAGATTTGGTTCAAATGAGTATGAAACGCGTCCCAACGACGAGCGGCAATAGCTTTCAGGATGCTTCTCTATTATTTGATTTATGCGCTTACTGTAAGCTGCAACAACATTTTTCACATAGTCGGCGTTTTTTAAGCGTCCTTCTATCTTGAACGATGATGCACCGGACTGCATAAGGACTTCCAGACTGTCTATACGGCACATATCTTTCAGAGAAAGCAAATGACGCTGATGCACTATTTCCGTGCCATTGGTATCTGTGAGATTAAACTTCATGCGACAAAATTGTGCACACTCTCCCCTGTTGGCACTTCTTCCGAAACAATGCTCGGATGCATAACATACGCCCGAATAGCTTACGCATAACGCACCATGTACAAACACTTCGAGTTCCATATCAGGCACAGCTCTATGTATTTCGGCTATTTCATGTGCAGAAAGTTCACGCGCCAAGACAGCTCTTTCAAACCCTATGTCTCTGAGCCAACGCACTTTATCCGCACTGCGAGTGTCACATTGCGTACTTGCATGAATTGCCATTCTATTGCCAGATTTGCTCTCGCGCAACATTTCTACTATCGCCATGTCCTGAACGAGTATGGCATCTGCACCACATTCTGACAATTCACGCAGCATATTGCGTGTGGTTTCTATTTCGTTCTCGTATATAATGGTGTTTAAAGTAACATAAACCTTAGTCTCGAACTTATGTGCATATTCGCACAATTTGCGAATATCATCGACAGAATTGCCTGCTGCTGCACGTGCACCGAAACGAGAAGCTCCTATATATACGGCATCCGCGCCATGCTGTATGGCAGCAATTCCGCAATCCAAGTTCTTTGCCGGTGCAAGCAATTCTATCTTACGCATAAATGATATTCATGTTTATTATCAAGCGCAAAGATAGTTATTTTTTTCGAGTTGACAACTCATGATACCCACAAGTTGATGACGTTATATTAATCAGTGTTCCTTTTCAATCATAAAAACAAAACACAATAATTATATTATGAATAATTTTCACCTTATTATATATAGCTGGAATTCGGGTTAAGAAAAGACTATAAAGAATAAGATTCTTTTAATTGCATACTTAATGGATTACAACAATCTTTTATATAAAAAAATCCATATTTTTCTTCTGCTCATGCATACAAGCCATGATTCCATTGGATCAAAGGCATGCCGCATGGGCAGAAGATCAACAGTCTATTACAAGCAGATTATAATCAAATGGATACTTTATATGATTTCCCGTCAATGGAAACAACATAAATACCGTTTGACGTCAGGTTCAAAACGAAATTCCGTGAAGTAACAATATGGTCGGTAACTTTCTTTCCGTCCGTTGAATAAATACATACCGTCGCGCCTATCGGTGCATCTATTATCGTTATTTTTCTGTCTGACGCTTTGATTTCCATTTTGCCTTTAGATACGCTACCAATTCCTGTGCCAGAGTTCACGCTTAAACTATTCTTGGTATTAACAGCCACATTGCCATCTGCCGATATGATTGTTCCTTCGGGAATAACGATATAACAGCCATTATCCGGAACTTTCACTCCTCCGAAATTGCAGGTAACAATCCATTGTCCTCCTTCTTCCGACAATGTAGGCGTTACCTCCTTAATAAGATTGTTGTATGTGTCAAACAGCTGAATCTTTGGATTGGACGAAAGCATGACAGCCTGTTTGTAGAAGAAGCGAATTTCATCGAGCACGTCGATATTAGTGTTCTCAAAGAGACTGCACCATACATAGTTTATCGGTTCTATCGGCTTTGTATATCCACCTATGAAATCCACTCTCGTCTCTTCGTTGGTTATGTCCGTGCGAAATCTGGGACTCAGACTTCCTTCGGGCAATACAAGAGTATAACGAATGCCTTTCTCGAAATTCATTTTCATTCCGAAGTCGGCATACACCTGCCCCAAGTTCCAGTCCCATCCTACGTGCGCATCAAATGTCCTTACAGGTACGCCCTCGCGATATAAGGTCATAGTGGGACTGCCCACAGGCTCAGTCTCGGTCCCATAGTAGAACCAGATATGCTCTTCGGTTTCTACCGAAGAACCGTTTTCCACCGAGCAGTCATTACTTATAATTTTTTCGGGGACTTCAAAATCAAATTCCAGGTCTCCATTTTTTACGTCGGGCGTACTATTCGAATAGATCGCTCCCGCAGGGATTTCCAACTTATATGAGTTGCCTTTTGGAAGAATGAGTTGGTCGAAAGTTATAAGTGCAATGCCATCTTTCATATAGGTGTAGGATGTAATCACACCGGTTGCCATTGTCTTACCTCCACAGGTTATAATCGCTTTTGCATCTTTGTCTATGTCGATATGACCCGCAAACGTAATGTGAACCTCGTATATCGGTTCATACACAAGTTTGTTCTCAATGCTACACTGCTTAGGAAGCAGTATTTCACCGTCGGCACAAGCTGGCAATATGCACATGCATAGCCCGACAATACTAAATAGTAAATGCTTTTTCATATCAAGCTCCTTTCTTTAAATTTATTTGTTAATATTTAGTTCTGAACAAGGTATGGGAAAGTATTTAACAGACCGTAAAATCAGCGACGGGATGTATTCACAGCTAATGCGAATAAAAGAAATATAGTAGTCTTTTTCATTGTAAATACTATTTGATAATTATTTTTTGTGTATAGACCGATTTGCCCTGTTTTGTCAATGTGCAGAGATATACACCTTTTGAAAATCGAGGTACGCTGATGCTCTTTGCCGTCACGGGGGAGGAGAAAACTCTCTGTCCGCATATATTGAGAATGTCAATATGGTCGCAATTCTCGATGGAACTCAACTCTATCGAGCCGTCACGGTATGCCATGCGAATGTTCCGCCTGTATGCGATGTCGTCAATTCCCGATCCCTTGGGATTGATGACGGGACGAATGGGGAGACCGATTGTTCTCATGCTAGATCTTCTGCCAACACTGCCTGAATCGTAATCTATATCTTTGGCTTTCATTATAAGATCATCAGGATCTCCTTCTGCTCTATGAAGCGTTCCGGTCCAACAATATCCTTTCCAATTCTGGTTACGATATGTTGTCCCTTGATATGTAGCAGCGTATCCGGCAGCAGGAAGAAACAGGGTGTTTTCATTTGCACCATAATGGAAGCGTCTGCCCCAAATGCCGTCCACTTCCTCCCATTTATTCCAGCAGAGTCTCACGAGTTCCCCTACCTCCTCAAAAGTAGGCAGGCGCCATCGTCCGCCCCATTTTACCCTCGCGGCATCGTATTCCGTCCCGCAGATATCTTCTCCTATATTCGTGCATAAAAGATAAGAACCTACCCCGGGAAGTTCTTTGTATCCTTCAAAGAATTTGTAGTTCTTATCGGTGTATTCCTCTTTCGGCTCTGTCTCTCCCCACGCGAAGTAGTCTCCGAAGTCTGTGGAAGACTCGGCGCCGATGTTGCAGGTTGCCCACAAGGTTCCGCTGGGTAACCTCATGTCCACATACTCGTGACCGTCTATGACGTTTGTCTGCGCATGGGAGATAGAAACGAGTATGACACTTGATATTAATGTAAATATAAATCTCATAGCATATAATTTTTATTAGGAGTCGGTTTTGGGTGAAATTAGTCAATATTCTCCTTGTTCTCTTATTTACTTGACAAAAATCTTTCTCGTTTTCATACCATTCTCATACATAACAGAGAACGCGAAAAAGACAGTAGCCAATGCACATAATACTGTAAAAAATAAAGTTCTTTTCATACAATTTTAAATTTAACAGTTAATATTGTTCCCAATGAGATTGCGATAATATATTATTTGTAAATATACTAAAATAAATTGTATTATAACAATAATGCTATATATTTAACCTTTTTTAAAATTAAATAATGTATGCTTTTGCTATAAATACAAACTTTTATGAATTGCAGCAGGCATGAATTACAAAGGTGATTTATTAAATATAATTATTAAGAGTATTTGCCCTTGAATTATGAAAGTTATTCTTTTGCATTTCAAAAGCTATTGTTTTGCACTCTAAAAGGATAACTTTTATATTGCAATATCTATACTTTCGTTTT
>CALGRN010000177.1 GCA_937880835.1 uncultured Prevotella sp.
AATCACCATAACTCATGTTCATTTCCCTCCGTGTTAAAATACATTGCTCCGTCTTGTAAATACCGGTACCCAAATCCGTGATAGTGACTGTCCCGGAAGAAATAAAGGTCTTTCGGCTCAAACGGGTATGTCGCTATTGCAAGATACGTTGCAAGTTCTGCCTGATCCGTAAATGTCAGTTCATCCCAATCGCTCCGTTGAGTAACCTCAAATGCGTTTTGCGCGTAAATCACATCATGCACGTTGTCTGGAAACTTATCGCTTGCCAGCCGGTTAAAGATAACGACCGCCACAAGTCTCTGACATTCAAGGCTCTGATTGCCTGCTTCTGCATAGACGGTTTTCGCAACAAGCCTAAACTCATCATTCGTGATGTATTGTTCGCACCACGGAATGAAATAGCCGTCGTTGACTTCGGGCCGCGTCGGTTCCGCAGGAAGCTCTGGGAAGAATGCTTCTTGCTTTTCCCTACAAACCTCGGCATTCACCTTTTCAAATTTTGGGATAATTCTCTGAGAATAATGCTCGTCTGCCTCGGTTCTTACCGGACAAAAAAGGAATAAGAAGATTAATACGGTCAGAACGACCGCAAAGATAAACGTAATTACCCTTTTAACTGACATCCCTTTAACAACTCCGTTTCTGAAATATTCATGCTCTGTGCAAGTTCCTGCGAAAAAATCAAGTAGAATCCCCTACCCGTTTCGCCTTTGACAACTTTCCCGGGAATAACCCCTTGCCGAATCCCTTGGCGAACTGTTTGTTTGCTGACGTTCAATACCGATGCTGCCTGAGTAACACTTATTCTCATAAATTCACCTCACTTTCTATAATTTTGGGTAAAAAAATAGCCACGTGAAGAAACGTGACAAACATTTCTTCCCCATTGATTTTCCCTTTGCCGTTCCCCCACGACTTCTCCTATTTGCTTTGTGCGGCTAATAGCCGTTCATTGAATGTGTCAAGAAATGCAATGTCCCGTACACGTTCAACTCGTTCCCTTGTCTGCTTGTAAATCTCTTTGTAATTAAGACCCTCGTCCATGCCCTTATGGAGCATTGATATTATTGTGTTCTCGATTATCGCAAGCACGTTCAACTGTCCGATGGTAGCATCATCACGACAAGCAATGCCTGACGCTTTGTTCGCAAGTTTGGTATACGTGAGATACAACATATCTGCGTGTCCGCTACCTTGCTCCCTTGCATACTCGACAAGTTGTTTGATAACATCAGTTTCGTTGTTTCGAGTAAGTATGCCTGTACGTCTTTGCTCGAGCCATTCGGTAGAAGTTTTTTCTTTCAGATAGTTTTCCATCTTGTTGAAAGCAGCTATGTACTTCTCTTTAAACTCTGCCGCTTGCTTACCTCTGTACCCCATGACAAGAAATGTAAAACCATCCTTTGTTATGAGATAATAGGGTTGTTTTCTGTTCCACGTATCAACGTATGAGGTCTCCACAAAATTGTGGAGATTAAACTCCTTAGAACAATCAAGGTTTTTAATATCACGAATAACTGAATCGTGTCTTTTGTGAAACATTTCAGCAACCAAAAGTGATGTTGTCACCGCAATGTTGTGATTAACTGTAACTAACTCGTTCATTCTTCCTCCTTTCTGTTATCTTTTCTCACATCTTGTGAGAATTTTAAGCATAAAAAATAAACTGAACTGTTCGCTTAAAGTAATCCGCGAGCTTGATTTTGATCTCATCCTGAGGTATTCGTTCTCCTCGCTCGTACTGTCCAATGCAGGCAACAGTAACGCCAACAGCCTCAGCAACTTCTTCCCTGGTCTTATTTCCTCGAAGTTTTATTAGCCTCTCGCCTATTGCTTTGTTATCCATTCTAACCCTCCTTTCAGAACACATTGTTTCTTTCAACGATGCAATAATAACACGTACTGTTTTCAATGTCAACATGTATTTTACTTTTTCTCACAAAATATATAATACTTTTATAAAACAGTATGTGTTATAATTACAACGGAGGTGATAACATGGACGCTAAGCCATACGCTAAGCTTGCGACCGCATTAAAGGATCTGCGCTATACAGCCGGATTGACGCAAGAGGAACTTGCTGAAAAACTTGGTTGTACCAAAGGAGCCATAGCAAATTATGAATCTGGGACAAGAGAGCCTTCTAAGGCTATGTACACGAGATTATCAGAGGAGTTCGGAATAACAAGAGCCGACCTTATTGATATTGCAGATGGTCGTAAATATCTTAAGATTTCAGTTCCTGAATATTTGCAAGCATCAACCAATGTTGCTGATTATAAAAACCAATTAGACCGCATTAAGTCCTATTTAAATCAGTTTACAAAACCGACGCGAACGCGAAACGTTTCCGAATATCTTGCCGAATACGATGATAAGGCATATGAAACATCCGGGATAACACTCGACGAAGTGATTCGGTTCAGGAGACGAATTGACGAGGGCGAGGATATCATGATAGTTCTAAATGATGTTTTTAAGTTCGGATATAATGGGCTGTAGATATGTGGAATAAAAGACTTAAACGATATGCTTTAGGAAGGTGATAAAACATGCGTATGCCAAACGGATATGGAGGAATAAGCAAACTAAGCGGTAACAGACGCAATCCATATTGTGCCAGAGTGACAGATGGATGGAAGCTCGTTGACGGTAAGGCCGTACAGAAGTATAAGGTTGTCGGATATTTCGCCACACGGAAAGAAGCTCTTGCAGCTCTCGCCGATTACAACAAGAACCCATACAGCCTTGACAATGACATGACATGGTTGGAATTGTATGAAACATGGTCGGCAGAATACCTCGAGAACATAGCCCCATCATCTACCAGGACAGTAAAGAGCGCGTTCTCCTACACAAAGCAAATACAGAACATGAAGGTTCGTGACATCCGGGTGTCTCATCTCGAAGGCTGCATGAAGGCCGCACCATCAACCAACACTGCCGAGAGGATGAAGTCATTATATAACCTCATGTATCGGTATGCCCTTAAGCACGAACTTGTTGAAAAGGACTATGCGGCATTATGCTACTCGCCAAAACGCGCAGAACCGAAAATAAAGCGCATTTTGTTTACAGACGATGAAATAGTCGCCTTAAGGCAAACCGACGTTACATACGCCGATACGGTGCTTGTAGGGATATATACAGGACTAAGACCGAGTGAACTGTGTGATATCGAAGTAAAGAATGTGCATCTGGAAGAGGATTATCTCATCGGCGGCATGAAAACCGATGCAGGGCGGAACAGAATCGTGCCTATCCACCGAAGCATTTACAGCCTCATAGAGGCACGATACAATGAAGCCTTGGCAATTGGTAGTCTGTATCTGTTTCCTACCCCAAATGGTCAATACATGAGTTATAGTAGTTATCGTAATAGGTTCGCAACCGTCTGCAAGGCTCTTGGAACCACACACACGATGCACGACACCCGGCACACGTTTATTACCAGGGCAAAAGATGCCGGAATGAATGAGTATCTTCTCAAGCGGATCGTCGGACATGCTGTCTCGGATGTCACTGAAAAGGTGTACACGCACCGGACAATACAAGAGCTTGTCGATGCCGTCAACATGCTTCCGACAATAAAATGATGTCGCTTGTGTGTCGCTTGTGCGTTGCTTACGACCTAAAAATAAGTCAAAATAAGTCGAAATAACTTTATATTTTCAGGCAAACAAAAAAGCCCCTAATCC
>CALGRN010000178.1 GCA_937880835.1 uncultured Prevotella sp.
CAATAGTATATGAATCGTCAGAAGGGAAATTGAGATAAACCTCACCAAGCGAGAAGTAACGCAGTGAAGCAGATACAGCGCTATAGTCACCAATACGATAGTAGCCAGCAAGATATGCGAGGTCCATATCGTTTACCAACTGGCGCAGCCAAGGAGTATAATTGAGTGCTATGCCTGCTCTGCTTATCGTGAAAGGATACTTTGCAGGATTCCAATATTGAGAGTTTACATCCGGATCGGTTGCAACACCTACGTCTCCCATACCTGCCGAACGCGCATCGGGAGCAATCGTCTGCGATGTCACTGATGTATTTACAGGATTGAAGAAATCTTTTTTATCTTGTGCAGAAACTGTCATTGCACCGACAATCAGCATGCACGTTGCGGATATTCTTGTTAATTTGTTCATTATAATATTATTCTGCTTGTTAATTTCAGATACTTTAAAGACTAAACGTTGAAACCGTTTTAATTATTGCATATAATGACAAGTTTCTTGGCTTTCGATGCCTTACTGCTGCCATCGGTAGATACAAGTACACGATATAGATATACTCCCGTTTGAAGTTTTCTTCCCTCATCTACGGTCAAATCCCAATCAATGGTGTATGCATTGTCTGTTGTCACTCCGCTTTCGCTGTGTTTCCAAAGAAGTCTTCCACTCATGTCAAACACTTCCAAGTCAACATCCATAGTGCATCCGACCCTGTCATGACTTACGATAAATGTCGTTGAAGTCGTTGCCGGATTGTTTGTGCAGCTGACATCTGTAATGTTTGGCTCTAAACCTCGCACAACATTGAACTGCAATTCTGCTGTTGATGAATTGTTTTGTATGTCCCATGCCCTGAATCTTAGCGTATGTTTGCCTGCCGGAAGCTCAGGTATGTTATAATAAGTAGAACCCTTTGTATAGCTGCCGAAATCGAAAGTGAAATTCTCGTTAAGCACATACGTACGCTGCATGTCACCGTCTATCACCAGTTCTATATCGTGTCCGATGCCGTTTCCCGTTGTGTTTATACCATCTTTGTCGGTTATTTGTGCGACAAAATAAGGTGTAGTGTTCACATCTCCGCCATTTACGAACGAAGGAGAGTTGAGATAACAGAAGATAGAAGGACCGATAGAGTCGTTATGATTCGGTTCTGTGCCGCCGACAAAGAAATTCTCATTAAATCCGTTTGCAGTCCAAGTGTGTTCGTCATTCACCGCATAAGCGTTTATAAGTCCTGTTCCATCGTCATAGTTTATATCTTTCGGTACAGCGAATTCAAAATAAAAATCACCTTCCTTTACACTGTTTGAACCATTGAACAGTATCTTTGTCCTGTCATAATAAGCGAAAGGAGTTTCCTTTGCATTTTCGTTGTTCTTGCAAATTATAAGTTCTTTTTTGTCCCTTATCGTGGCAGTGACAGTTCCGTTAAATGAAGTCTCTTTCAATCCGTTGTTCTCTATATGACCTGATATTCTTGCTATAGAACCTGCTTTCAATGTTGCAGAAGTTTCCTTTGATGCCGGAAGTCCGTTTATACTGTCAATAACAATATTCATTGTCGGCAGTTTAAGTGCCAAAGCAGGGTCTCCGAGCAGTGAGTATTGCAGTTTATTGTCAGTCAAGTCCATTCTCGTAGTTATCATATCGTTCTTTGCACGCATCTGAGCTAAGCCCAAAGTAGTCGGCTTTCCGTCTTTTATGCTTAACACATGGCGAAGGAATGACATGTTGAGAACTTTGTTATAGTTGGCATAAACGGTTCTTGTCGTTCCGTAAAAAGCCATAGCTCCACCTTTCTTATTTAGCAATGCAGCTTCACCTATTGTTGCAACAGAACCGTCAAAGGGCATTATATCGCATGATGCAGTTATCCAAAGCGGCATATTTGTATTGGTGAAATCTTGAAAATCTTTAAGTTTGAGAACATTCTCGTGTGAAATTTGATCGGCACGTCCATGTCCGGCATAGTCCATTATCAATGCTCCTGCTGCCTGTTGTTGCTTTATTGCCTTTGTTGCTTCCGGATAAGTGTGTCCTGTTGATGATGTTTCGCGGTTGTAAGCGTCCCACATTACTTTCTTTATAATAAAGCCCGGATGACGTTTTGCTATATCTTCCGCAGCATCGTTCACATCTTTCATGTGCAGTTTGCCGTTTCCGTCATCTCCCATGAACATAAGTACGTTCTGCCAAGAGCCCGCGTTTTTGTTCATTGCATAGTTGATTGTTTTATCCACAAGTGTTTTTGCATCATCCTCAGTTACAACCGGAAATCTGCCAACAGCCATGTCGAGTTTGTCTTTCTCTTTTGAATCAAGCCCCTCACCGTCGTCAAGATAACAGTAAAAACCATCATCTATATAACAATGTATCTCGTTAAAAGAGTTCTCACTTTCAAAACAAAGCAGATAGTCATCAACACTTGTAGTTCTCCAATCGCTTGTAAGCATACGGTTATCCCATGCGCAATCGCCGAAAAGAAGCAGATATTTAGGCATGTCTTCATCCGTTTGTGCCCTGTCGTATTGCATCTTCAAATATCTTCTATATGCGCTTGCATCAGGCGTTCCGCTCGAAAATTCATTGTAAAGCTCATCTGCCGGCAAGATACGTACACGCATCTTGTCATATTGTTCATGAAATTCCTTTATCCTTTCTGCCTGATTACGAAGTTTCTGAGATGTAGGAATGATGATGACCATATCAGCCGAAGGATCTGCATGATGATCCTGGTTGGTGATGCCATAAACATACTGGGCTGCAGGCACCTGCTTTCCAAATCCTATAAATGGCATCTCG
>CALGRN010000179.1 GCA_937880835.1 uncultured Prevotella sp.
AGCTGAATATATGGTGCTCAGCTTCCTTGATGTGGGTCTAAGCACCATTACATTGTATTTCCTGGTACTTTTGGTCTCGCTCGTTTCCTTACACGCAGTGGCCGTCATTGCGGCGACCACTGAGAGTATGACCATTACAGTCTTTATTTTCATCTGTTCGTTCTATGCGTAGGTGCTTCAATGATTATCTGATCACTCCTAGTTCCTTGCCGACCTTGATGAATGCGGCGATTGCCTTGTCAAGGTGTTCCTGCTCGTGCGCTGCGGAGAGCTGTACACGTATGCGGGCCTGACCTTTCGGTACGACAGGATAGTAGAATCCTGTCACGAAGATGCCTTCCTCTGCTATCCTTGCTGCGAACTTCTGGGAGAGAGGAGCATCGTACAGCATCACGGCGCAGATGGCAGACTGTGTAGGCTTGATGTCGAAACCGGCAGCGAGCATCTTCCCGCGGAAATACTCTACGTTCTTCTGAAGCTTTGTGTGGAGGTCATCGCTCTCTCCGAGGATCTTGGATGTCTCAAGGGCTGCAGCGACAATCATTGGCGGTAATGAGTTTGAGAAGAGATATGGACGTGACCTCTGACGGAGCATATCGATGATCTCCTTGCGTCCAGTGGTGAATCCGCCGACAGCACCTCCGAAAGCCTTTCCGAGGGTACCTGTGTGGATGTCAATCCTTCCGTAGCAGTCATACTGCTCAGCCACACCGTGTCCGGTTTTGCCTACGACGCCTGCTGAATGGCTTTCGTCCACCATCACGAGAGCATCGTACTTTTCTGCCAAATCGCATATTTTGTCTATCGGAGCGACATTCCCATCCATAGAGAAAACGCCGTCGGTGACTATTATACGGAAGCGTTGTGCCTGCGCTTCTTGCAGACATTTCTCCAATTCTTCCATGTTTGCATTGGCATAACGATATCGTTTTGCCTTGCAAAGACGCACTCCGTCGATGATAGAAGCGTGATTGAGAGAGTCGGAGATGATTGCATCCTCGTCGGTAAACAACGGCTCGAATACTCCGCCGTTAGCATCGAAGCAGGCAGCATACAATATAGTATCCTCCGTTTTGAAATAATCCGAGATTGCCGCTTCAAGCTCCTTGTGTATGTCTTGCGTTCCGCAGATGAAGCGAACGGATGACATTCCGAAGCCGCGAGCATCCATCATCTTCTTCGCTCCCTCTATAAGTCGGGGATGATTTGACAGTCCGAGATAATTGTTTGCGCAGAAGTTAAGCACTTCTTTGCCTTTTACAGTGATTGCAGCTTGCTGCGGACTCTCTATAAGACGTTCCTCTTTGTAGAGTCCTGCTTCTCTTATCTCGGCAATGGTGTTGCTGAGATGTTCCTTCATTTTTCCGTACATAACATTAGATTTTAATATTTGCGAAGACAAAGTAAATCATAATTTTCGAGATACGGAGCATATATATAAGTTTTTTTATAACATATATTCGTTTTTATACAACTTTAATACTTTTATTTCATAAATTAAATAAAAAAGCACTTATTTTGCATCCGCAAATAAAAATCAAATAAGATAGTAATATGAAAAATATCTTGGTAATCGGTTCAACAGGGAAAATAGGTTCTGAACTGACAGCGGAATTAAGAAAACGTTATGGAAACGAGCATGTTGTAGCAGGCTTTATAAAAGGTGCAGAGCCTACCGGTGAGCTCAAAGATGGTGGTCCTTCGGCTGAATCGGATGTGACAAATCCGGATATGATTGCCGATGTTGTGAAGAAATACAATATCGATACGATCTACAATCTTGCCGCATTGCTGTCTGTCGTTGCAGAAGCCAAACCGCGTTTGGCATGGAAAATCGGTATAGATGGATTGTGGAACATACTCGAAGTGGCACGTGAAAACAACTGTGCGGTATTCACTCCGAGTTCGATAGGTTCGTTCGGACACAGCACTCCTCACACTCTCACTCCGCAGGACACAGTGCAACGTCCCGGCACAATATACGGAGTATCAAAGGTTACGACAGAACTTCTGAGCGATTACTATCAAAAGAAATACGGTGTTGATACGCGTTCGGTACGCTTTCCGGGCATTATCTCTTACGTAACACCACCCGGAGGCGGCACGACGGACTATGCAGTAGATATCTATTACTCTGCTGTAAAGGGCGAAAAGTTTGTCTGTCCGATAAAGAAAGGCACACTCATGGACATGATGTATATGCCCGATGCTCTCAATGCTGCTATAAATCTCATGGAAGCTGATGCGTCAAAGCTCGTCCATCACAATGGTTTCAACGTGGCAGCAATGAGTTTCGACCCAGAAGAAATATTCAACGAGATAAAGAAACACAAGCCTGATTTCGAGATGGTTTATGACGTTGACCCGCTGAAACAAGGAATTGCAGACAGCTGGCCCGATTGTCTTGATGACTCATGTGCACGCGCAGAGTGGGGATGGAAACCGCAATTCGACTTGAAGAGCATGACAACAGACATGCTCGAACAGTTAAGCAAGAAGCTGCTGTAACAGAAAACAAGAGAAAAGACAGACGAAACAAGCAGATGTCATTCATCTTTGCATGACATGATAATAATGTTAAAGTGAAGTGATATATATCATGCTTGTTTATCTGCATATTACCGCTGCTTTTCAAAAGTTATCCTTTTGCAAAGCGAAAGTTATCCTTTCAGGGTGTAAAAGCTATTGTTTTGCATGCTGAAAGGATAACTTTTGAAAAACGGTTTATAAACTATCGTTTTTCATTATAAATTCAGCATGTACATATTATATATATAAGTTGAGAAGAATATACATCAAATGCCGGAAAAACGGGGTGCATGTCATGATGCAATATCCTGCTTTTCCGGCATTGTTTCCGTTCATGTAAATGCGATGAAACCTTTGTTTTTATTACAACGAAAAGCATCTCCGCAGGTGCAAACCGCACACATTATGCCCGAGAACGAAGCTTACTTACAAGCGAAATCTTTTCTTAACCTCTCCCTTGTAAGTGTTTACGGTGAACAATATTTCATCTCCTGCATTCATTCCGCGCAGAGGAACAGACGCGTAAATACGTGTGCTGTAATACTCCGGAATACCGTTCTGATTGTGATAGAAGCGATAATGATACTCGCGCGTATTGTCATCGCGCGTAATAACCGTATCGCAGATTATGCCTATGACATGCTTTGCATCTGTATTTCTTTTCACCTTGCTTTTCAAAGCCACCCCTATCCTCTTCAAATTATCCTCTATGTGCGTTTCATTATTCTTTGTTCCTTTCTTAAAGGCATTGCCTATCAACTTCAACTTTTCGCCCAAACTGCCGGCTTTGTCTATCGTCCCGTTTTTCAATGCAAACCCTATGTTCATGTAATGTCCGTTCTTGCTTATCCACGCACTTTCAAAATCAACGGGATCTTTATGCGTTTCTTCGTCTCCGGACACTTTCGACGGTATGAGAACAGGCACGTATGAAACAGACAAAGGTTCTGTTTTCTCGCCTTCCCTCTTGTTGTAATACAGCAAAGCCCTGTATGTGCTGTCTGCTGTTTCTGCCCATTCCACCGTCATATAAGGCTCAAAATTCAGAGTATCGAGATTGTCGGTAATCGCAATTTTTACTTTTTTCGGCTCATGGCAATACATTTCCACGAAGTCGGCACGCATATAGGAGAGGCTTCCGTCGCCTGTATCATACCCCTCATTGGTGCATCCTGATGCAGCCAATAACGATGCCAAAGCGAACAATATCTTTATTTTATTCATCTTACATTGTTTAAATAAGCATATTGCATTCAGTCTTAATGTTGCCGAAAATAGTTGTCAACCGTTATCGCACGCTGCAAAATGGTTTATCGCAGGATTGGCATACATGGTAAGCAAGCGTTCCATAAGGAAGTCTTCGTCTTTGTTTTCCAAGTCGATTTTCGCAAGTTGAGCATGCAGATACAGCTCTGATGTTTTCTTTTCAGCATCCGTATATCTGTCGGAATAATTGCCGTTACCTCTCAGAATGTCTGCTGCGACGTAGTTTATAGGGTAAAGACGATAGTTCCGATGTATCTCCCGGTCGATGTGAGAAGCAATATTGTCGAACAATTCCGTTTTAGGCATATCGGCGTTCAAACTGTCCAAGTAGCCGTTTATACACGGTGCACAGTGATAATGTATGCGTCCTTTATATCCCATTATGCCCACCTGCATGCTCAGAACGTCGTCCATAGGAGCCTTCTTGAAGTTTTCCGTATCGCGTTTCTGCTGAAACTCCTTTGCTTTCAGATAGTCGCAAGGGTCATATTCGTATGAAATAGACAGCGGAACGATATTCATTTCTCCCACACGTTCTGTCAAAGGGCCTTCTCCGCCTTTTGCAATCATCTTCAACAATGCCGTCTGCGTGCGGTCGTTCGAGTCCTTAGCGCGCCCTTCACTCTGTGCAATCCAAATGTTGTCGTGCTTCTTCGTTATCACGAAGTGCATATAGTCAGATAATTGCTGACTTGCCGCCAGTCGTTCTCTCGGCTGCAATGAGCGTCTAACGATGAACGCCTTGTTCAACCTGACAATATCTTTCACCCAGTCCAACGATAGCAGATTGTCGCCGATGGCAATCTCACCGGTGGTTTCGCAACCTGCTTTCAAGAGCATGAAGTTGAGAAGTGCGGAGTCGAGAACTATATCGCGGTGATTGCTCATAAACGTATAACGACGGTTCAAGTCTATCTCCGACGAGTTCATGTCATACCCTTTGCTTGCCTTCTGCATTAGTTGTGTTATAAAACTGTAAGCGATATTCTTCTGAAAATCAAGGTTTGTCTTGCACGAACGCATCTTTTCGGCAATGGCAGAGAACGGCACATCAGGCATTATATGAGTCATGACAGCCTGAAATTGTTTGTTTCTGCACAGACGTTCGAACACCTCCGGCAGTTCTTCCGGCTCAAAAGGACGGATATCATCAAATTCAACGGGAACTTTCATAATCTTGTTTTTTACATCATCCGATATATCGGAAATTTACAATATTCTGTTTATCGAGGTTTTGTTTTTAATCCAAAGTATTACATTACAAATTCGGGCGTATTCTTATATATTGACATGTACACCTTAATGTAGGCATAAGAATTAATTACAAATATATGTCTTTTAAGAATAAAAACACAAAATAAACTGTTATTTAACAGATTATTAACTTATCAGAGTGCATCACACGAGTGGTTGAACAATGAGAAATTGCAACAGAATATACCAATATAAGATTGCTGCAAATAAAAAACAAGCAACTTATAACGTAATAAAAACATGCTGCCCGTAATGATAGCGCAGACGCTTTTCATAGAAGCATGCAAACTGCTTTATATAAACCGTTTTGCAAAACAATAACTTTTGCACGCCGAAAGTTATTGTTTTGCATCCTAAAAGGATAACTTTTGCGATGCAAGACAATAGCTTTTGAAACGCCGTATAAAAACCAACGAAAACAAGGGGTGCAGATATGGCTGACAATTCAGATGACATCGAGAGGAAAAACATTGCTGAAACGTGCGTCTTCATTGCCTCAACCAATAGACGTATGTATCTATAAAGAATAAAAAACGGCTGTATGACATCACGTCAGACAGCCGGAATGAAATACTTAATATATACAATTATTATCACATTATTACCTTAACAGTTGCTTTCGTTCCGTCATCATAGGTCGTAACCTTTATGTAAACACCCTTCTCGGGAGCATCTGCGACACTGCCCGAAGCTGTGTAATAGGTCACATTCTTCACCTTGCGGTCTGCATGAGAACTTCCGATGCCGCTCACTTCCGGCGATATTATAATCTCACCTTTATACACCTCGCCGTTAAGAACATAGTTGAGATTTACAAGTTCCAGTCCTTTCGGTTCTGTAATGGCGCAATCCTCGAACTCAACTTCTGAGAAATTGACAAATCCTCCCTTTATCTTAACGTTCGATTTTATGAATTTCACATGTCCCGACCAATAGGAATATCCGGCAAGTCCTGCATCTCCGTCAAGCGATATTTCAGGTTTTTCGTCGATGGTAAGATTAACTCCGTTGACAACCATAGCAGAACTTTTACTGCGAATAGTGAGTTTTCCCTTACCGGTAATAGTAGTGTTACATGTCATTGAAATACCGAAGAAGTTGGTATTTATAACGTTGTCTCCGTTAAGTATGATTGTAACGTTCTCCAAGTCTCCTCCCAAAGCGATGCCTTGAATGAAATCTTCCGTATCATAATGGAAATTGTTGAGCGCAAGCACATGCTTTTCTATATCGTAGGAGATAGTTCCGTCGCCGAGAATATCTTTGCAGTTGGCATTGCTTACCTGAATATTGCACACATAAAGCGGGAAATAAATCGTGTTGTCTATTACCAATTCGCCTGCATATACAGTTCCGTTGAGAGATATCTGACCACCTTCCGACGTTGTGTTTTCAGGATTATAAACATGACAACCTTCAAATATTATATTCTTAAATCCACTTACGCAACTCTCCGTTCCTTTAATGTTCAGTTTGCAGTTTTTCAGTTTCAACTCCGCATTTCCGCCTTCTGCCCAAACTCCTTTCTTACCTTTCATATTGCCGGATAAGTTTGTCAGGAACAGATTTCCTTTCGCATGAACGACAGTTCCCGTTTCAGATGTAGCGTTAATGCTACCCTTGCTGCAAGTCATTATGGCTTCTTTTTCAAAGTTGAAAACATCTACATCGGAAGTAAGTGTATTTATGCCGCTGAACAAAATGGCTATGTCAGACCGTGTTTCAACT
Source organism: uncultured Prevotella sp. (assembly GCA_937880835.1). GTDB lineage: Bacteria > Bacteroidota > Bacteroidia > Bacteroidales > Bacteroidaceae > Prevotella. The sequence continues at coordinate 6,778 of CALGRN010000179.1, forward strand.
ACCGGATGTCCTTCGGATGAAATGGTGACACCATTCATGACCAACGTTCTCGTTCGAGGAAGGTATGACACTTTACCGTCGCCAAGAACGTCTTCTGCATTGTCCGCGCTTACTTTTATTCCGTCAACGCTGATGTCGTAATCTTCTTCTACTTTCTTTATAACCACTTGTTCGAATACATACTGCCCGTTTTGGGTTACGTGCATCAGTCCGTCAAGGTCTGTTGTAATCTCTGCTCCGATAGGACTTACGATAGAACAATCCTCTAAATATATCTCGCCAAAATCATCAATGGAAGGTTCTTCTCTTCCTTTTGCCTTTACTATCGTGCCGTCTTTACCGTTTATTCGCAGCACAGTGCCATATACATAATCACCTGCTATACCCCATTCTCCTTCTGCTTCAATTATACATCCGCCCGTTATGAGAAGCTCGGAGCTGTTTACTTGAATACCGGGAATGGGTTTCGGAGATGAAATTCTCAGTATTCCACCCTTGCCTGTAATAACATTCTTCTTTGCACCGAGTTCCATTTGCCCGAGACTTGTTGTGATTATGTTTTCACCTTTCAGCAAAAGTGTAAAGTTGCTTCCACCCTCTACGAACAACGGTTTATCGTATTTCTTGCAGTCCATTCTTACATCTTCCATCGTAAGAGTATGGCTTGCGAAATCATAACTTATCTTTCCTGTTGCTCCGTCGATATGACTAATGAGGTCGGAAGCATTCTGCTT
>CALGRN010000180.1 GCA_937880835.1 uncultured Prevotella sp.
TTCGGTTTTCAATACAATATCACAAAAGCGGGAAAATTCAAATGCTTTTTGCCCTACGGGCAAGAAATTCCTGCGCCGGCGATGGCGTGAAACAAAGCATAAGAAGCGCAAAGGCAGCACATGATCTTGATATTATGGTTTTTATGGCTCGTCTGTTGTGCATATCTCTGCAAAAATAATGATTTTATACATATTCTGCAAACGCAACGACAGTTATCTGTGAGCAAGCCTGTTGTTTTACGGAAGAGTAAGAAATTATTTCTCCATTAAATAATTTGACGAAATCAATATTTTTATATAAATTTGCAAAACGCATTGGAAAATACGTCTGATATTCTATATTTATTTATAATTCAGTGTTTTATTGAACGTTTATATAAGATACGATATGTTATGAGGAATATGCCTTTGAAAGACATAACAGTGAAAAGTGCAAAAGAGAAATACAACGGTATATCTCTTGATGATGATATTATGCTGTTCAGCGAGTTCGGAAATATGAAGCTTCCTGACGAATCCAAGCGCATGCAATGTATCTTGGTGGGACTCTGCAAGCAAGGAACTGCGCAATATTCGGTAGATACCGTGACTCACAATATCAATCCCGGCGATGTGTTTCTTGTAGGACATGGGCAGGTAGTAGGAGACTATAAGCTGAGCAATGATTTTCATGGTGCAGGCATAATAATGTCTTATGATTTCTATGCAGAATCGGTAAAGAGCGTTCACGACATATCATCGGTGTTTCTTTATTCACGCAGTCATCCCGTAACATCGCTGTCGAACAAGGAAGTGGATATATTTATGGACTATTTTAAACTGCTGATTACCAAGCTCGGAGAAATAAACCATCATTTCAGGAGAGAGCTTATCAACCAGCTGATAAGCGCAATGCTGTATGATTTGGGAGATATAATATATCGTGTGCAGCATGGAAACGAGCGCAATAACACACGCGCAGAAATAATATTCAACGACTTTATAAAACTCGTTGAGCAGAATTTCAGACACGAAAGAAGGGTAGGTTGGTATGCAAGAAAGCTGAACATAACCTCCAAATATCTGTCGGAGACGGTGAAACAGGTAAGCAAACGCACTCCAAACAGTTGGATAGACGACTACGTTACAAGAGAAATAAGAGTGATGCTGAAAAACTCTACCAAGAGCATAAAAGAGATAGCAGAAGCTCTTCACTTTTCAAATCAAAGCTTCTTCGGCAGATATTTCAAGGAAAACACAGGCATGTCGCCATCCAAATATCGCCGTTCCTGATTTCAACTGAACAGCTGATGCGCTGCCGAAAATAACGTGCGTTCGATTGATTGATATAAAAACAAGTTGGATTTTATATTCCGAAAATTCTCGGTTTCAGATTTGTCGGAATACATTTCATAGCGTTGCAATACGCAGAATAAACGCTCCGAAATACGACTTTGTATGATATTGAAAATCAATACGTTGCATACGGTTTTCCAAAAGCAGTTGTTTTGCATCCTAAAAGGATAGCTTTTGAGCTGTAAAACAATAACTTTTGGAAGCTAAAAGGATAACTTTTGCAACGCGTATCATATACTGATTGTTTTCAACTACGTTAGTGTCAGTTCGGCAAACTAACGTTAATTGATGATTTAAATTTGCAAACGGATTCTCGTTATTCATCAAATCAACAACTACTTATATTTAGTCTGACTCTCGTGAAACAAGTAAAAACCAAACTATATGGATGAAGAAAGAAGTCTTTAACTCCCCTTATAAATACTGCATAAGTAAGTCCCACACTGCAATTATGTGGCATATAGAGCCTGCAAGAACGAAGAAATGAAAAACGCTGTGCATGTAACGCCGCTTATGAAGAGTGTAGAAAACAGCTCCCGTTATGTAAAACACACCCTCAGCGATTATCCATGAGAATGCGGAAACAGAGATACTGTCAACAAGAGGCTTGAAAGCGACAAGCATGCTAAGTCCCATTCCGACGAAACAGGATGTTTCAAGGTTGCTGTGAGATTTCAGTTTGCGGAAGCTCATCACTGTTCCTATTATCGCACAGAGCCATATAAAGATGAAAAGAGACCAACCCCAATAGCCTTGTTCGCGTAATGCAATGAGCGTTACAGGCGAATATGACCCTGCGATATGCCAATAGATTGCGGCATGATCCCATTTCCGGAGTCTCTCTTTCCATTTGCTCCAAGCACGCAAAGAGTGATAGACAGTGGATGCAATATAAGAACAGAGCATACCGAAAAGATAGAGAATGACGCCGACGGTAGCCCATCCGTTACCTTCTTTGAAGCACATTGCAAGAAAAATGATACCCACCACCACTCCGATAACAATGCCTGCGGCATGCGACCACGAGTTCCAAAGCTCCTCTTTATGCGAGAAATGTATTTTCATTGTTGTTTTCTTATCATGAATTCGGCAGTCTGTATCATTGAAAATACATACTCTTTCAATCTTGAAAACTTATTTACTGCATTCGATTTGCTCAGCTTCCAACCGGGCTTTGCATCATAACAGAAACTCTTTTGCATGGAAGGATTATAGATATAGCAGCCTTTTTCGTCGCGGGCAACTATCTGATTGTCCGCGCTGTAAAACACCATCGAACGGCGTTCGCGCAACAAATCTACTCCGAAACCGTCGTATTCGTAGCTCATTCCCATTAGTCCGAACAACGTCGGCATAACATCTACCTGCATACCGAGCCCCTCGTATCTCATCGAAGGAACACCTGCGCCGAACATTATAAGCGGAATGTGATTATAAGACTGCGGAAGTTCGCCGTCTATCTTGCCCACTATCTTGCCGTGATCGGCAAGTATTACGAATATGGTGTTATCATACCACGCGCAACGGCGTGCCTTTTTCAGGAAATCAGCTATTGCATTGTCGGCATATTCCACTATTTGCGTTTCCGGTTCTTTTGTTTTCGGATGAAAAGAAGACGGTATAACATAAGGCGGATGATTGCTTATGGTGAGCAATGTTGCAAGAAACGGCTTGCCGCTTTTAGCTGCGCGGTCGATTACGGGCAGCGAATAGTTGAACAAGAAGCTGTCGCTTACGCCGAAAGCGTTTACTCTTTCGCTCTTGGGATAATCCTCCTGCGAGTAAATCTCGTCGTAACCGTTTGTCCGCAAGAACGCGTTCATATTGTCGTATTGTGCTTCGTGGGTCATGAAGAACATGTTGCGATACCCTTTCTGTTTAAGAACAGTGGGTATTCCGCTTCGTTTCGGCGTCACCGTTCCTTTCATAAGATTGCGGAACATAAGTGCCGGAAAGGAGTAAAGCGATGCCGTTATTCCGTGATTGGTGTGTATTCCGGCACTGTAAAAATTGGTAAATGCAAGCGAGTTATTATATAATGAGTCGAGCGTAGGGGTGAGACTTTCTTTCTGTCCGAATGTTTGCATGAACGCACTCGACATCGATTCCATGAGTATTATCACCACATTGTGCTTTCTCATAGTCGTATCAGCCTTTACATATCGCCTCAGGACATGGGCAGAATCGATCTTCCCGCTTATTCGCAGACTTTCTTTTGCATACGATATTGCTTTCGGGTAAGGCATCAGACGCAACTCCTTGTTTTCTTTCCGCATATCATCCAGCGCGCTGGTTAGCAGGTTGAATGCAGAGTTTATGCCCAACTGATTAAGAAAAGAATCATCGCAGTAGTAAGCCTGACTTATCTTTATAGGGTTATATCCTATGCGTCCGCGTATTCCGAACAGGCATAATGCTGTCACACATGCCGTTACAACCACCTTGCCTGCTATTATCACGGGATGTCGAAAATCTTTTTTTGCGCCCTCAATCTTTTTGTCAAACGATTTGTGCAGTACGTTAACGCCTGTTGCAAATGCAGCCGACACTACCGCAAAGAGCAGGATGTAGAGCCAGAAAGAACCTTCTTCGAACACCATCCCGGCAGTTGTGGCAGTATAGCCGAACCATCCGAAGATGCTTGAATTTATGTTCTTGAAGAAATATTGAAAGTATGGTATGTTTGAAGCCGATACTGCAAACATAATCACATACATTGCCGTGAGCCATATTGCTGCCCCTTTGCGCCACCAACGGTTATATTGTCCGGCGCAAGCCGCAGTAAGAACGACTGCCAACGGAACTATCATCACATAGCAAGCTACCACGTTGTCGAACCAAAGACCGCAGAGGAAAGCCGGCAGAACATCTGCTTCGGGATTGGAAATCATCCCGTTAAGGCAGATATATTCTGTTATTCTGAATAGCGAAAGTGCAACAAGCCCCATTGCGTGTATGCTCAACAGATATGCAAGTGTGGTTATAAATCGTTTCATCTTTGTTCGGTTTTTAATGTAATCAGATACTGTTATACATATAAGAAAAATGTATGACGGCTGCAAAATTAATGTAAAAAACAATCAGAACAAAATAAATCATTCCATAATTTGACAAAAGACGAATACGTGAACATTATCAGTAAGAAATGCACCGTATTGTTATGGCATTTCAAAAGTTATCCTTTTGCACGCTGAAAGCTATTGTTTTGCAGCTCAAAAGCTATTGTTTTGCAATGCAATTTTATAAATACTTATAAAGCAATCTTCAAAAAGTGTATATACTTTCATCAAAAAGTGAATACACTTTTTATAAAAAGCTATCATTAGCAATTTAGTAAAAGCTCATTAGCAACTATCGGAGGAAAGGGCATTAAGGAGAGGATTGGAGGTAAATAATTGGGGATGAGGGGGATTTGCAGTATTTCTCTGTATTCTACATAGAGGATAAAAGTGCAGAAGATGTGGATTTATGCAGAAGTTCCGTTACCAAATC
>CALGRN010000181.1 GCA_937880835.1 uncultured Prevotella sp.
TTCTGTGCATCCTATCTCATATTCCGATTTCAACTTTTCTCTATTCTCTTTCGAGATATTTGTCATCTCGTCAATAGATTTCACATGTTGAATATAAAGCCATTTCGCCAATTGACCTCCTGTGAAAGCAGGCATACCAAGCTCTTTGGCAATCTGTTTCAGCTCTACAAGTGTCATACCCAGAAGCGGTTTCTTATGGCTTTCCATTTTATATCATATCTGTTTTTGATTTGGCAAAGTTAGTGAAAAAAACAATATATTCGGTTATTTTATGGTATTATTATGCTATATTTGCAGCTAATTAATAGATTATTACAATATTATGATGTTTAAAACCGATTGTTTTTTGCCATACGACAATAAAGGAACGGCAGAACCTTTGCTGTGCCAATTACGCGAGAGTAATACAATAAATAATATATTCCTGCTTGTATCGGAGGATTTTTCTGACAAAAACGAAATTACTTATGACTGTCAAAAGATTGTTGTAAACAACCTGCAATCGACAAAAACAATATTACAAATAATAGAGAATACAACATCCGAATACACGCTTCTTATATTAAAGACAACACCTTTGCAATTCGGAGTGAATGCTCTTTCAAGATTTTCAAGTATAGCTTCGAATACTGGTGCAGCATTAGTGTACAGCGATTATCATTCCGTTGAAAACGGAATAACATTAAAACATCCCGTAATAGATTATCAGATTGGAAGCATAAGGGATGATTTCGATTTTGGTTCTGTACTTTTCATTAATTCCAAAATACTCCGCAGATATTCAGAAAAACCACTGTTACATAGTTATGATTATGCCGGTCTTTATGATTTGCGTTTGTTTTTAAGTCGTGTAGGAGAGATATTTCATATCAACGAGTTTCTTTATACCGAACAGGAACAGGATTTAAGGGCAAGCGGAATAAAACAATTTGACTACGTAAATCCTAAAAACAGAGATGTTCAAATAGAACTCGAAAAAGCAGCAACAGAACATATAAAGGCTATCGGTGCTATCATTGACACCTCAATGTATTCGAAACCTGATTTCAAAGAACAAGATTTCGACTGCGAAGCCTCTGTTATAATACCTGTTTTCAATCGCGAGAAAACAATAAAAGATGCGGTTGAAAGCGCATTAAACCAACAAACTGATTTCGATTTTAATGTAATTGTGGTTGACAATCATTCCACAGATGCAACAACAACAATTCTTTCGCAACTTACAGAAACAAACAAACGACTCATTCATATAATTCCGGAACGCACGGATTTAGGAATAGGCGGTTGCTGGAACATCGCGATAAACGACAACAGATGCGGACGTTTTGCTGTGCAATTAGACAGCGATGATCTTTATTCTTCTCCAACAACGTTAAAACAGATTGTAAACGCTTTCTACAACCAAAATGCTGCAATGATAATAGGAAGCTATCGTATGTGCGATTTTCAATTGGAAACACTTCCGCCGGGACTTATTGATCACGGAGAATGGACAGAAGAAAACGGTTGCAACAATGCACTTAGAATAAACGGACTTGGTGCTCCCCGCGCTTTTTTTACTCCATTGGTACGCGAAATAGGTTTTCCCAATACGAGTTACGGTGAGGATTATGCCGTCGGATTGGCATTCTGTCGTCGCTATCGCATAGGAAGGATTTTCAACGAGTTATATTTATGCCGTCGCTGGGGAGGCAACAGTGATGCTGCTCTAACAATAGACAAGATAAATGCGAATAACCTTTATAAAGACAGACTGCGCACTATTGAGATAAAAGCGCGTCAGAATATAAATGATAACGCAGAAAATTATAACAACGGCAGCTCACTTTTCCGGTTCTTCAACAGACAGTTGGAACAATGGGATGATGCACGTAAGAATTTTAGAGATTTGAAAAACGTACGCACAAAAACACTTGGTGAATGGATTTCTTTACAGTTCAACCCTGCAAGAATTATTTCAACAACTGCAAATGTTAAAGCAACAGCAGTTGAAAAGCGTCCTTGTTTCCTATGCAAAGAAAACCTTCCGCAATCACAAATAAGAAAACCGGCAGGCGGAAATTTTTATTTTCTCGTCAATCCCTTTCCTATTCTGCCAATGCATTTCACTATTTCATCACGCAATCATTGCAAACAGAGAATATCGGATTGTTACGGCGATATACACAGAATATTATCTTCACACGATGATATAATTGTTTTCTACAACGGTCCGCAATGCGGTGCATCAGCACCTGACCACTTACATCTGCAAGCAGGAACTTCGGGAGTGCTCCCTTTGCAGAAAAACTGGCAGCAACTTAATTGTAAACTTACAACAATAGTATCATTGTCCACCTGCGAAAACATTTCTTTAATAAACGGTTATACATGTCCTGCATTCCTGATACGAAGCAAAAACAAAGAAAACGATGAAGAAATGTTCAAAATTTTGTATAATTCTCTATCCAATATAGAAACCGATAACGCATCGGGAGAAGAACCAATGATGAACATTGTGGCTTGGCGTGAAGGAGAAGAACAGTTGTCTGTTGTTTTCCCACGCAAGAAACACCGTCCCGAATGCTACTATTCGGACG
>CALGRN010000182.1 GCA_937880835.1 uncultured Prevotella sp.
TCTTTTCAATTTCCTGATACAGTCCTTTTGGCATTCTAATCCCGTTCATTCGACCTCCGGATTCATTTGCTTAATAGTTCTTTCATCAATTGCATTTTTTCGTCATTAGACATTTGCGAAGCATTCCTTGCAACAAGTCTGTATATTTCCGCAAAATCATCTGTTGATTTTTCTCCTCGAATCAGATAATCTGATGTTGTATTTAACGCCGTTGCAAGATTTGCAACAACTTCAATCTTTGGTGAAATCATTCGAAAAGGATTTTTCGCTTTCTCACGATATTGAAGAGGATGGCACAGACTTCTATAAAGGCGGATTATCACCAAACAATAATGATTTTCTGTTTACTTTGTACACATATAAAAAGAATAACAAATATACGACAGAGCTCAGATATGGACCTTTCTATAATATGAACTAATCGTAATTATTACCTTTTTAAAAAATGCAATAATAACAACAGCAGTGTAACAACAGATACACTGCTGTTGTTATATATATTAGAAGATACGTCTTGAATTAACGTGGAGCAGATGAGTTCACGTTAATTTAAGGCGTTTTTTATATTACAACAATTCTTATTCCGCAGTTTTTAAGGATAAACCGTATAACACAGCAACATATATAATCATCTATCAGTCATCTATATTATACAGCATTGAAAATCAACACGTTAGCAACTACTTTCCAAAAGCTGTTGTTTTGCACCCTAAAAGAATAACTTTTAAAACATAAAAGGATAACTTTCACAATGTAAAACAATAGCTTTTGAAATACGTTATGTAAACCAATGATGTTCAAGTACATTAAAGTGGCTTAATCGGACACATACTAAATTACAGTAAGAAAACTTTTATCATAAAAAGAAAAAATCGGAATAACTTTTAAACAAAGATATTCCGATTTTTTGCAAGTATTGTTATGAGGTACCTAGCAGAGTCGAACTGCTCTACACGGTTTTGCAGACCGTTACCTAACCGATCGGCCAAGGTACCATTGTTTTTTTGCGTATGCAAAGGTAATGTTTTTATTTTATTCCACAAAACATTTATTGTTGTTTTTGTTAAGCTGTGCATTTTTTTGATACTATTTTGAGAGTTTACGATAAAAAGACAAGTAACAATCAAGGTTTTTCTATGAATAACAGTGCATTCCGCCTAAGAAAGAATTCACTCAAAAGTATGTCATTAATGTCGTAAAGAATGTGAATGTCACATGAAAATAAAATATTACCGGTTTATTCATTTAAATAAATGTATGGATACGAACAACAACATCACATAATTATTATTTATTTGCAAAATAAAATATCACAAAAATAAATCATATGATAAATAATGAATAAAGCCGATTAATGCTGTATATGGCATAAATATAATGTTCCATGTTGTAATAGTTAAATATTTAATTGAGTTTATGAGACTCTAAATAACATTGTGCAAAAAACATTATAATATTTAAAATGAATATTTAATATGTTTTCGTTTACATGTTTCCATATCCTCATGACAAGCATTTGTTACACAGTCTTAAACAGTTATAAAGGGCATAAAATTATTCTTTCCTTATTGTTATAAATATACCATATCGTATCTACCGACAAACTGTCTCTTGTTAAGTTTCTTTTAAATCTTTGGTTGTTAATGTCATTTTGATTAACTTTGCATTTTAATTTACACGATTATACGGTTTGGCAAAGATTTTCATACACAATAAGATAATTTGTTTCATAAAAATATATTGTTTATGGATATTGGTTTTTGTATTGCAGAAACCTATATTTATGCTTTATAACTACAATATTTATTCAAACACAGATGTGCAGGATTGGTTCGAAGTTGCTTTAAACGGACTGCCACTCGACCTCTCTGTTGCCGGATATCTTACCATAATACCTGCCATTTTGCTTACCATATCTGTTTGGAAAAGCAGCAGATTGATTGTTATCATAGCGCACGTATATTTCGTTGTAGCCTCATTCTTGGTGTCACTTGCATTCGTGGCAAATCTCATACTTTACGAATATTGGGGCTTTCCGTTAGACTTAACGCCTGTTTTCTATCTGTTTGGAGCACCAGCAAGTTCTCTTGCAAGCGTAAGCACGTTGGTTGTTATAATTGCAATTTTGGCATATACAGCTTTGTCTGTTATGACATACATCTCTTTCAGAATGCTTTGTTTAAAAAGTTTTCTAATTTCATGCGAAAGAAAACGAACAGCATTGTCTTTTTATCTTGTTTTACTTACGGCGTCACTTTTCTTGCCCATACGAGGCGGAATTACCGTATCTACAATGAATACGGGCAAAGTGTTTTTCAGCAACAATTTCCGCCTTAACCATGCAGCTGTAAATCCATTGTTCAGTTTTCTCGAATCAGCATTGCATGACGATAATATAGAAGAGAAATATAGATACATGGATGATGCAGAAGCAAAACGTACAGCATGGACGATGCTTGACAACACAGTGAGGAATACATCTTCGGAAAGCATGCCGACAGACACGTTGTTCACCGTTTCAAGACCGAACATCATACTTGTCATAATGGAAAGTTTCTCTTCAAAGCTGATGAGAAATCTCGGTGGAGAAGAAAACGTGGCTGTAAATCTTGAACAATTATCGGAAGAAGGAATTCTATTCACCGATTTCTATGCAAACAGTTTCAGGACAGATCGTGGAGTAGTTTCCATATTAAGTGGGTTTCCGGCACAACCTACAATGAGTATAATGAAGTATCCCAATATAACCGCACAGATGCCTTCAATAGGAAAGAGTCTTTTAAAAGCCGGATATAGAACAAAATATTACTATGGTGGCGATGCCGATTTCACCAACATGCGCTCCTATCTGTTCTCATCCGGATTTACGGAAATCGTTTCCGATGAAGACTTTCCCATAAACGAACGCATAAGCAAATGGGGTGTTCACGACCATTTGGTGTTCAACAAACTGGAAGAAGATTTGAAAACGGAGAAAAACAGAAAACCTTTTTTCAAAGTGATACTTACGTCAAGTTCTCACGAACCGTTTGAAGTTCCATATAAGAAATTGAATAACAAGCGTCTTAACGCGTTTGCATACACCGACAGTTGCATCGGTAAGTTTGTAAGGCAGATACGTGTTATGCCACAATGGAAAAACACAGTAGTCATAATGGTGCCCGATCATCTTGGCGCATATCCTGAAAACATAAGCAATTTCAGTATAGACCGTTATCGCATTCCTCTTATTATAATAGGTGGAGCGGTAAGAAAAAAGATGAAAATAGATGTTATCGGCTCGCAACAAGACATTGCAGCAACGCTTTTGTCGCAACTTAACATAAAGCACAACGAGTTTGTTTTCAGCAAAGATTTGCTCAATCCGGCGAACAATCATTTTGCTTTCTTCACCGTACCCGATGCTTTCGGGCTTGTAACACGAGACAACAAACTGATATTCGACAATAAATCCGGCAAGATAATGCTGAACGAAGGAAAGGCAAAAGGAAAAAATCTGCATAAAGGCAAAGCCTATTTGCAATATTTATATGATGTAATATCAGAAATGAAAAATCGTAATTGAATTATTTGAATATATGAACGTACACTACTTAATATCAGCTTCTATTATACAAGTCCTTACAGATATAGATACAAAAATATTTCTATGGATAAACGGCATGCATACACCATACTTAGATAACTTTATGCAATTATGCTCGCTGAAATGGACTTGGATACCATTGTATGCTGCATTTCTATATATAATGTTGCGAAACTTCAAAAAGAAAGAAAATATTATATATATCATATCCGCTATAATAATAATCGGATTATGCGACCATTTGAGTGTACAAGTGCTG
>CALGRN010000183.1 GCA_937880835.1 uncultured Prevotella sp.
ATGTGTGTGTTAAAATAGTATGCAGTGTATTGTTACACACAGCAAATGAGGACTTGTTGTAATATAAAAATCACATTGTTTAAAAATAATAAGCAAATTGTTACATAAAACTTGTAATTATATTCCTTTTTGACTGCTTTTAATTATTTTAATTGATTTTTTTATGTAAAAACGTATAATTAACGAAATATTTATTACCTTTGCGCCCGAAAATCGGAAACCGTGTCCGATCTTTTGGTAATTATTATCTTAAATACTTAAAAAAATTTATGAACAAAAAAGCATCTATTACGATGGCGTTGGGTCTCTTTTTGGGAACAAGCGCCTTTGCTCAGAGTGCCTCAGAATTTACTGTAAGCACAAAACAGGGCAACAAAAGTTACAAGATTGCAGATGTAAGAAGTATGGTCATTGAAGGAAACAATCTTTTAGTGACTAAATCCGGTTCGTCAGATTCTGATTCTTATCAGCTGGCAGACATAACTTCTATCATCTTTAATTTGGCAGATGGTATTGCTGAGACAAAACTTGCCGACGGCAAACTCAGCATTTATTCACCAGCCAACAGTAATCTTATCTATGTGAAAGGATACGAGCTGTCTAAGAGTTACGACGTTACTGTTTATGGCTCAAATGGAAACACAGTTATGCATGACGCCGATTGGAAAGGACAACCTGTTGATGTGTCCAAACTTCCAAATGGAGTTTACATCTTTAAAATCAATAATTCTACATTTAAATTCAGAAAGTAATAATCATGAGAAAATATTTTCTTATTTTAGCAACTGCATGTTTTAGCATTACAGCATTTGCGCAAACTCAATATAAGATGAAGGTTAATCTGAAATCAGGGGAGAAAATTGCTTTTCTGAGCGATGATGTTGATTCGTTGACTTTCGATACCTACGACAAGGTAAAAGTTAATCTTAGCGAGCGTTTTGTCACATCAAACACTGTTGCCGTAAATATAGAGTCACAAGAAAATGTGTCTCATTTCTACGCTCTTTGTGTTCCTGCTGCAACGCAGATTTCCGAAGAACAACTTGTCGACTACATTATTAAAAACAAGACAGTTGATAAATCTTTCTCTTATAAGAAATCATTCGACGGATTAGAAGCAGATAAAGAGTATAATGTTTATGCACTTGCTTTTGATAAAAACGAGATTCCCGGTGAAGTAAGCAAGATTACGTTGAAAACAGGCAAGTCTGCTGATGACAAATTGAAAATTGAAGTTTTGGGAACAACAACAACTTCTGTATCTTTTAAGGTAACTCCTGCTGATAACAACATGAAATACTACTCATTGTGTTCTTCTGTTGAAAAATATTATCAAGATTGTGATGCAGAAGACAATGCCGGAGATGTATTCATGCATTTTGTTGCTTATTGGAAGTTCTTAGCTTCTATGTATTCAGGTTATACATGGCAGGATATGATGGAAATTTCGCTTGTTAGCGGCGAGAAAGAGGAAGTTCAGAATCGTCTTAAATGGGATACAGACCACATGATTGTATCTTTGGGTGTTAACAAAGAAGGAGAATTAATTACTCCAATATATACAAAGAGTGCTAAAACTCTTGCTCCGAAACCTTCAACAAACCAAATTTCTTTGGAATTAAAAGACATTGTAACAGGAAGTGTTAAGGTTAAAGTGACTACATCAAATGATGAACAATATTACCTTGGAGTTCAGCAAGCAGCATATGTAGATAGTTTCTCAACATTGGAAGAAATGGCTGATAATTTATGTTATGAATTGGATGTAGCTAATTTTACCCATAACGGAAATGAAGAATCGGTTGAATTAAAGCCCGGAAAAGCAGGAAGAGATTATTATGTAATCGCTATACCTTTGGATAATGGCGCACCTTCCGGAAAACCGGTAGTGCAGAAATTCACAAATCCTAAATAAGTTGTGGATTCAAAGATAACGTAAAAATATCATTTACAAAACTAAGAAAAAAGTTACAAATGAAGAAAATAGCATTTTTAGTTTTGACCGCATTGTTTTCAACAATATCATTTGGTCAGAACAATAGTGAAATATTGAAGATTCACAAGAAAGATAAAACAAATAAGGCTGTCATATTGAGTCAGATAAAAGATATAGTTTTTGAAGAGATGCAGCCAATGGTTATGGATGTGAAAGTGGGAGAAGTAACTCAAACCGAGATTACAGTAGATTTTCCGATGCCTGATAACTGTAAGAAGTGGTATATGAAAGTTGTAAACGAACCGCTTACAGGAACTGATGCACAGAAGAGAGCAAACATAATAGCAAATCATAATGATGAGTTCACAGAAAGTAAATATCTTAAATTTCCGGGATTGACTCCTGAAACTGATTACTACTTCTATGTTCTTCTTATAGATAAAGACGATGTGCCTGCATCTATGCAAGAAGTTAAAGTGAGAACAAAAGCTCCTGCTACTGATGAATTCGAAATAAGAATAGATAGTGTAGGTATCACCACCGCAACAGTAACATTCATTCCGAAAGATAAAAATATGCGATACTATTTCTTTGTAGTACCGCAGAGCAGTTACGATATTATGATTGCAAAAGAAGGTGGTATTCAAGGCTCTGATTTAGAATACTTCCAGTTTTATGCGTCTCAATCACAGGGCACACTAACTGTTGAAGATATTATAAATGCTTGGACAGTGAAAGGTGATACTACCATAACAGAGAAAGAAATGGAAAATTTCACTGTGATATTGACACCTGAAACAACATATCATGCTTATTGCTACGGACTTGAACCTGATGGAACAGCTACCACTGCCGTTTATGAGAAAGTGTTTAATACATTGGCTCCGAAAACTTCTGATAACGTCATAAATCTTGAAATTACAAAGACTTATCAAGATGGCTGTGATGTCAAGACAACGGTAACAAATCAAGATCAATATTTCATGACAGTTCAGAAGAAAGAGACTTGGGAAAGAGCTGTTAATACTTTTGGAAACGATAAGAACAAGGCTGTTGAAGATATAATCGGAACGTTAAAGTTCTATGGTGCTTTGGAATCAAGCCTTTATCGTGGAGAAGTTGAAAAGAAACTTCGTTTCGGAATGGAAAATACAGATTGCGTAGTTGTCTATTGCGGTTATGACGAAGGAGTTACAACAGAGGTTAAAACAAAAGAATTTAGAACAGTAAACGAGTAACAACAGTATTTCTATATTCATTTAATAAAAAGGATGCATCACTATGATGCATCCTTTTTATTAAATATGCTTTTATTCATATATGATTGCGATTTTTGCAAAAAAAACATAAATAAATTTTTATATAACAACAAAAACTCGTATATTTGCAAACCCAAATGAAAGGAACATTAATATATTAAATAATTAATACAATATTTTTAGAAAATGACTAAGGCAGATATTATTAATGAAATATCCGAGTCAACGGGACTTTCAAAGAAAGATGTCCTGATAACTGTTGAGGCTTTTATGGATGTTATTAAAGACAGCCTGCTCGAAAGAAAAGAGAATGTCTATTTGCGCGGTTTCGGCAGTTTTATCGTAAAACACAGAGCCGCAAAAACTGCACGCAATATTTCAAAGAATACCACAATCACAATAGCTGCACATAATTTTCCGGCTTTCAAACCATCAAAAAGTTTCATTGAGAAAATGAAAGGCTGATATCCGCTTTATTATAATCAATTAGAATAATAAATGCAATAAAAGCCACAACGATATAATATTACAATAAAATAAAAACATTAAATTCTTTTAAGTTATGCCAAACGGAAAGAAAAAGAAGGGTCACAAGATGGCCACTCACAAGCGTAAAAAAAGATTAAGAAAGAACAGACATAAGACAAAGTAGTAATAAATAATCTACACGTCAGTCTATTCGGACTGGGGGTGTGTCAAAAGACTTTATTTGAAAAAGGATTTTGACATACCCCGTTTTTGTAAAGTATGCGGTTGTTTTCAAACCACTAACTTTAAATTTGCAAGTAAATCGGTATTATCTTTTAATGGTAATAAAATCTGTATGTGTTAAAAATATTCTCATATATAGGATGCTCTTTTAAACTAATTTGTTTGATTGTATCCGTAGGGTTGCAACATGTGAATGTTATAAAATACGCAGAGATTATGATTAAATACTTGTAAAAGAGTAAAATAATAAAGAAATGATTAGCGAAGTTGTAATTGATGTCCAACAGAAAGATATTTCAATAGCCTTATTAGAGGATAAGAGTCTTGTGGAATATCAGAGTGAAGCACGTTCTGCTTCTTTTTCTGTTGGTAACATCTACATAGCTAAGGTTAAGAAACTTATGCCGGGCTTGAATGCCTGTTTTGTAGATGTTGGTTATGAACGCGATGCCTTTCTGCATTATCTTGACTTAGGTAGTCAATTTAACTCTTACGCCAAATACCTTAAACAGGTACAAGGTGACAGAAAGAAACTTTATCCGATTTCCAAAGCTACACACCTTCCTGAATTAAAAAAAGATGGAAGTGTGCAAGGAACTCTTACTGTTGGACAAGAAGTTTTGGTACAGATAGTTAAAGAACCAATCTCAACCAAAGGTCCAAGACTTACTTGTGAATTATCTTTTGCAGGAAGAAATATGGTACTTATTCCATTTAATGATAAAGTTTCTGTTTCTTCTAAAATAAAAAGCGGTGAAGAACGTGCACGTCTTAAACAACTTATACAGAGCATACGTCCTAAAAATTTTGGCGTTATTGTGCGTACTGTGGCAGAAGGTAAGCGTGTTGCAGAGTTGGACACTGAACTTAAAACCCTTCTGAAACGTTGGGAAGATGCCATAACAAAGGTTCAAAAGACACAAGAACGTCCTCAACTTGTATTCGAAGAAACAGGTAGAGCCGTTGCATTGTTACGTGATCTTTTCAACCCTTCTTATGAGAATATATATGTTAACAACGATGAAGTCTGTAAGGAAATAAAACACTATATATCTCTTATAGCACCAGAAAAGGCTGATATAGTGAAAATGTACACCGGTAAAATACCGATATTTGACAACTTCAATATTACCAAACAGATAAAGTCAAGTTTTGGTAAAACGATAAATTACAGACATGGAGCATATCTTATAATAGAACATACCGAAGCTCTTCACGTTGTTGATGTAAACAGTGGCAATCGTACACGTTCTGAGAATGGGCAAGAGGCTAATGCTCTTGATGTGAATTTAGGTGCAGCCGATGAATTAGCTCGACAGTTACGACTGCGAGATATGGGAGGTATTATTGTTGTTGACTTTATTGATATGAATCTTGCAGAAGACAGACAAATGCTGTATGAAAGAATGTGTAAGAACATGCAGAAAGATAGAGCACGTCACAACATACTTCCTTTGAGTAAATTCGGATTGATGCAAATAACACGTCAGAGAGTACGTCCGGCAATGGATGTAAACGTAGAAGAAACATGTCCCACTTGTTTTGGTAAAGGAAAAATAAGATCAAGCATTCTTTTCACAGATCAGCTTGAAAATAAAATTGACTATCTTGTCAACAAGATAGGTGTCAAGAAATTCTATTTGCACGTGCATCCTTATGTGGCTGCATATATAAATAAAGGTGTTGTTTCACTTAAGCGTAAGTGGCAGATGAAATACGGATTAGGCGTGCATATAATCTCTTCACAGAAAATGGCTTTCTTGCAATATGAATTTTATGATGACAAGGAAGAATTCATTGATATGAAAGAGGAGATTGAAACTAAATGAAATAAGGATGTGACTTCTGTGTCACATCCTTATTTTTGTTTATAAACAATGTTCTTAAAATAAAAATATAAATGTATATTTGTTTATTAAGCACACAAATATGCGTTTTAAAGTTAATAAAAGTTACTTATAAAAACTTTTTCCTTTGGAAATTTGTTACATTAAGAAAGTAAGTTTATATTTGCATTGTTTTCCTTAGGAAATAATTTAGATAGTAAATGTATAACAAATAAAGGATATTAAAATGAAAACAATTCAGTTGACAAAAGAAGAATTTATTAAAAGAGTTTATGATTATGTGCAGAATCCTAATGAATGGAAATTCAAGGGAGATAAACCTGCGATAATAGATTTCTATGCTACGTGGTGTGGACCATGTAAGGCAACTGCTCCTGCATTGGAAGAAATTGCCAATGATTATGATGGAAAAATAGATGTTTACAAAGTTGATATAGACAAAGAACAGGAACTTACAAACTTTTTCAGGATACGCACTGTACCAACATTGTTATTCATTCCCGTGAACGAAAGTCCGCAAATGTCGTCAGGGGCAATGTCTTATGCTAATTTCAAAGACGCGATAGAACAGGTTCTTTTGAAATAATAACCTGAATAAAAAATAAATGATGAGACACATTATTATAGGTGGTGTTGCAGGAGGTGCTACTGCTGCGGCAAGAATAAGGCGTGCTGACGAGAGTGCGGAGATAATACTTATAGAGAAAGGTAAGTATATTTCTTATGCTAATTGCGGACTTCCATATTATATAGGTGGTACTATTACTGAGAGAGATAACCTCTTTGTCCAGACACCGGAAGCTTTCAGTCAAAGATTTAATATAGATGTGAGAGTAGAAAATGAGGTGATTGACATAGATACTGTCGTAAAGACTGTTACCGTAAGAAGTGCAGACGGCAGACAATATAATGAGAGATATGACAAACTGTTGTTGTCTCCGGGTTCAGTTCCTGTTCGTCCACTACTCGAAGGTATAGACATTAAGGGAATATTCACTTTGCGAAATGTAGAGGATACGGACAGAATAAAAAACTACATCAATAACAATGACGTTAAGAATGCCGTTGTCGTCGGTGGCGGTTTCATAGGATTGGAAATGGCAGAGAACCTTCATGATACAGGGGCAAACGTTTCTATTGTCGAAATGACAAATCAAGTGATGGCACCGGTTGATTTCTCTATTGCTTCACACGTTCATCGTCATTTGTTGGATAAAGGCGTTAAACTTTATTTAGAGAAAGGTGTTGAACATTTTGAGAAGTCCGATGGCAGAATTAAAGTATTCTTCAACGATGGTGAAAGCATTTATGCAGACTTAGTGTTGTTGTCAATAGGTGTACGCCCTGCAACCCAATTAGCCGATAAAGCAGGCATAGAGATTGGCGAAAGAGGTATAAAAGTAAATGAATATCTTGAAACATCAGCAAAAGACGTATATGCAGTAGGAGATGCGATAGAATATCCTCATCCGCTCACAGGACAGACTTGGCTTAACTATCTTGCCAATCCTGCAAACAGACAAGGACGAATTGTTGCAGATAATATGGTGTTTGGAAACAAGTCGGAATATGAAGGTGCGATAGGTACTTCCATTGCAAAAGTATTTGATATAACTGTTGGAGCTACCGGATTACCTGCGAAACGCTTGAAGCAAATGGGAATTCCTTATGCAAGTTCAACCACTATATCATCCTCTCACGCAAGCTATTATCCCGGTGCTTTTCAGCTTACGACAAAGCTGACGTTTGACATTAAAGATGGAAAGTTATACGGAGCACAATGCGTTGGACACGATGGAGTGGACAAACGTATAGATGAGATATCTCTGCTTATAAAGAAAGGAGGAACTGTTTACGACCTTATCAGATTGGAACATGCTTATGCTCCGCCTTTCTCTTCTGCAAAAGATGCGATAGCGATAGCAGGATATGCGGCAAGCAATATTATCAGCGGTGCAATGCCTGTTGTGTATTGGCGCGATATTGAAAATCTTGATGCCGACAAAGATGTGCTCATAGATACGAGAACACCTTCCGAGTTTGAACTCGGAAGCATAAAAGGTGCAGTGAATATTCCACTCGATGATTTGCGTGGAAGATTAGACGAGATACCAACCGACAAGCGTATTGTGCTTTTCTGTGCGGTAGGTTTACGAGGTTATCTTGCGCAACGCATTCTTATGGGACGAGGATATAAGAACGTATTTAATCTGTCGGGAGGATATAACGTGTATTCGCTTTCTACGCAAGAAATATCCAACGATTGCGATGATGTATGCCTGTCTGCTCCCGAAACCAGATGCAGTAATGCCGATGGAATACCTGAATTGAAAATCGACGCGTGCGGACTGCAATGTCCCGGACCTATTATGAAATTGAAAAAGGCAATGGACGGGATAAGTCAAGGATGCTGCATAGAAGTGAAAGCAACCGATCCGGGATTTCCGCGAGATGCCAAATCTTGGTGTAAAAGCACAGGAAATCATTTCGTTTCGGCAAAAGACGAAAACGGTTATCATACCGTAATAATAGAGAAAGGTGCTGCGATGAAGAATGATATTACCGCTACTGTGAGCGGAAATAAGACCTTAATAATGTTCAGCGATGACTTGGATAAGGCTTTGGCAACATTCGTGCTTGCAAACGGTGCAGCTGCAACAGGCAAGAAAGTTTCCATATTCTTCACTTTCTGGGGACTTAACGTTATTAAAAAAGAGCATAAACCAGTTGTCACAAAAGACATTTTCGGGCGCATGTTCTCAATGATGCTACCGTCAGATTCGCGCAAATTGAAAATGTCAAAGATGAGTATGTTCGGCATTGGAGACAAAATGATGCGCTATATAATGAAGCGAAAGAATATAGATTCGCTCGAACAGTTGCGCCGTCAGGCTTTGGAAAACGGCGTAGAATTCATCGCCTGTCAAATGTCTATGGACATGATGGGCATTAACAAGGAAGAATTGATAGACGGAGTGAGCATCGGAGGAGTGGCAACTTATATGGAACGTGCCGAACAAGCCAATGTAAATCTATTTATTTAAACTGTTATGGAAAGTAAGAAAATATGCAGAATACGTGACGTGTATCAAGCAATATCCGCTTTGGAAACTCAATTCGAGAGAATGTTCAAGTTGAATATAAACGAGATTATGCTTCTCTGTACGCTTAATGAATTTGACAATCTGACTTCGGGCGAAATAGCAGAGAAACTCGGACTTACTCATTCAAATGCCTCTAAGGTGATTTGTTCGGTTGAGAAAGATTTATTGATAAAGCGTCATCTTGACAAAAATGATAAACGACAAATGCGTTTCTCGCTTACTAAGACAGGAGCAAAGAAGCTTTCCGATATAAAATGCGATGAAATAGAACTGCCGGAATTGCTGTCGAAAGTGATTGATGCCTGATTTTACGGTACTCGTATGGTTCGTAAAAATAAATGAAGTATGTAGCATGTTTAACAATGACTGATAGTCAGAATGTATATCTTTGATTGTCAAGTTGTTACATATTGAATTTTAAAAGCTATTGTTTTGTGGTGCAAAAGCTATCCTTTCATGATGCAAAAGGATAGCTTTTGCACCACAAAACAATAGCTTTTGAATTAATGAATGAGTAACGATAAACTTGGATATATGAAATATCGTGTTTCATATTGCTTGTTTTCATCTTATTTTCAGATACTTTTCCTGTGTAAATATATATGGAAAATCATCATAATAGTCGGCGATAAAAGTAATATTATGTTTGGAAACCGATTATTATATTTTTACTTCATGATTATGAAAAACAAGCATTGCAACTCATAAACTTAATTAAAAATATTGCCAATATCGGAAAAAAGGTGTAATATTGCATGCCGAGAATAATTGTAAATCTTTTAAAACATAAAATATAAACATAATAAATCAAATGAAAAAGTTCATTTCTCTTATAACATTCTTATATATATCATTGTCGGCAACGGCGCAGACAAAAGTGAAGGATGTATGGTTGTCGATGCCAGACAGCTTAATAGTGTATCTTGACAAAAGCAAGAAAAAGGAAATGACGAACCTGTTTGAAATGAAAGCAAAAGCGGAAACGACAACAGTATTTGAAGAGAAAGCCGTGCTGGAAGATATGACCGACAGCTACATTTCCGTAAAACTAAACAATGCAACGATGCTGCAAATGAGGGTTTTAAGAACATTGCAGGATAAAGAAATAATATGTGTTGTCAAGACATTAAGCAGTCCGCAGAAAGAAAGTGAAGTTGATTTCTATTCAACAGATTGGAAACTCATAAGCTCACTGAATAAAAAAGAGAAGTGCCCTTTTATCATGAGAAGTGATAAAAACAAGAACGGAGCAGGGTTGGATGATATAAAGAAGACCTTGTTCATCAAACCGGAAAGCATGAGAAACGATGAGTTTGAGAGTTATAAACAGTTAATCAATATAGAACTTGTATCGGCAGAGCTGTCAAAAGAAGAAGAAACAATAACTTTCAAGCTGTCATTACCCCTTTTGTCAGAAGATGAAATGAAGAAAGCAAGCTCTGTTATTTCAGAAACAAAACTTAGGTGGAACGTCGATTCATTTAATTAAAATCAAGAGAAAACTTTTTGAAATAAAACAGACAAGCACTGCGCTTTGTTTATTGTACTATATATAACATTTTCTCACTATATTAACATATCTGTAAAATAAAAATATCTTTTTATGGCAAAAACTGCACATTTTATTTTGAAATGTGCAGAATACGTGTTACCTTTGCACAGAAAAATAAGATTTGTGCAATGGAGTTGATACCCTCTTTCAATTCATATATTGAAAAAAGCATTATAGAAAACTGGTATGCCGATGCCCTTACGGATTACAAAGGGATAACTTTGCAATACCATGATGTTGCCCGTAAAATAGAGAAACTGCATATACTGTTCGAGAACAGCGGTGTAAACAAAGGAGATAAAATTGCATTATGCGGCAGAAACAGTGCCAACTGGGCAGTCGTTTTCTTGGCTACTCTTACCTATGGAGCAGTTATAGTGCCCGTTCAAAATGAGTTTACCCCCGACCAGATATACAACATTGTAAATCACTCTGAGGCGAAATTGCTGTTTGTAGGCGATGTTGTTTCCACCCAGATACAACCGTCTGAAATGCCAGGACTTGAAGGAATAATATATGTTCCGGACAATTCCATAGTCATATCGCGTTCAGAAAAACTGACCTATGCACGCGAACATCTGAACGAAATGTTTGGTAAGAAATATCCGAAGTATTTCAGGACGGAACATGTTGCATATCATAAAGACAATGCTGAGGAACTTGCCATAATCAATTATACAAGTGGAACGACCGGCTTTTCAAAAGGTGTTATGATACCATACAGGGCATTATGGAGCAACCTTGATTTTATAACGGAAGCCATTGGTTCTCATCTTGAAAAAGGAAGTAATGTTTTAAGCATACTTCCAATGGCACACATGTATGGCTTGCTCGTAGAGTTCATATTCGAATTCTGCTTCGGAAATCACATATTTTTCCTGACTCGACTGCCCAGTCCGACATTCATTGCAGAGGCATTTAAGGAAATCAAACCGGCAGTAATAATTGCCGTACCGCTCGTTATCGAGAAAATCATAAGAAAAAACATATTCCCTCTTGTTCAGAATAACCGTATAAAATTGCTTATGAACATGCCTGTCATAAACAAAAAGGTTAAGGAAAACATTCGTGAAATGGTAATAAAGGAGTTCGGAGGCAATATGTATGAGGTTCTGGTTGGCGGAGCACCGCTTAATAAAGAAATAGAAGCATTCCTCACGAGTATAGGTTTTCCGGTAACAATGGGTTACGGAACGACTGAAACAGCACCGATGATAACGTTCACTGACTGGACAAACTTCGTGCCGGGTTCATGCGGAGTACCGGTAAGTCACATGGAAGTAAAGATATTAAGCGATGCACCTCAGAGCGTGCCGGGAGAGATAATAACCAAAGGAATGAATACAATGTTGGGATATTATAAGAACGAAGAAGCAACAAAAGAAGTTCTTGATTCTGACGGTTGGTATCACACAGGTGATTTGGGAACTATGAGTGAGGACGGACATGTATTCATAAACGGAAGAATAAAGAACATGCTCTTAGGGGCAAACGGTCAGAACGTTTATCCGGAAGAAATAGAAGATAAACTTAATTCTATGGCAATGGTCAATGAAAGTATCATCATACAGGACGGCGATAGGCTTGTCGGGCTTGTTCATCCTGATTTTGATGAGGCCAAATCGTTAGGTTTTACCAATGAAGATCTGATGAATATAATGGAGCAGAACAGAAAAGAGCTGAACTTGGTGTTGCCTTCTTACTGTAAACTTTCAGAGATAATGCTGCATGAGGAGGAGTTCGAAAAGACGCCTAAAAAGAGCATTAAGAGATATTTGTATAAAGATATTAAGAAATTAAAGAGTTGAGATTATATGGAAAATATACCTCGCTTTAATTCAATTATTGAAAAAAGCATAATAGATAATTGGGACTTCGACGCCCTGACAGATTATAAGGGAATAACTCTCCAATATCATGATGTCGCAAGAAAGATAGAGAAACTTCATATATTGTTTGAGAGTTCAGGTGTCAGAAAAGGTGATAAGATAGCCATTTGCGGCAGAAACAGTGCCAACTGGGCTGTGGTATTTCTTGCTGCTCTTACTTATGGTGCAGTGGCAGTTCCCATATTGCACGAGTTTACGGCAGAACAGATACACAATATCGTAAATCATTCGGAATCGAAACTGTTATTCGTCGGAGATGTGGTTTCAACGGTTATAGATGTAACAAAGATGCCGGAAGTGGAAGGAATCGTATATATTCCCGACTTCTCTCTAATCATATCGCGTTCCGAAAGACTTACTTATGCACGCGAACACCTCAATGAGATGTTCGGAAAGAAATACCCTAAATATTTCAGAAGAGAACATGTAAAGTATTATATAGAGGAAAACTCTGACGAACTTGCATTAATAAACTATACAAGTGGTACGACAGGATTCTCAAAAGGCGTAATGATTCCATACCGTGCAGTATGGAGCAACTTTGATTTTGCAAAGAAAGTATTGGGAGAAAATCTTCATCCCGGCGATAACGTGATAAGCATATTGCCTATGGCACACATGTACGGAATGGCATTCGAGTTTATTTTCGAGTTCCTTTCCGGTTGTCATATCTTCTTCCTGACACGCATTCCGAGTCCTGCCATCATTGCTCAGGCATTCTCAGACATAAAGCCTGCGATTATAATAGCAGTACCACTTGTAATAGAGAAAATAATAAGAAAGAAGGTTTTTCCTAAAATACAAAACAACAAAATGCGCTTGCTGCTTAACATGCCTATTATAAATAATAAAGTAAACCGGAAAATTCATGAGCAGGTTTCAAACGCGTTTGGAGGAAACTTCTATGAGATAATAATAGGTGGGGCAGCTTTCAATCAAGAAGTAGAACAGTTCCTGCGACAAATAGATTTCCCTTATACGGTTGGATACGGTACTACCGAATGTGCTCCGATAATAGCATATTCCGACTATAAGACTTTTGTAAAAGGCTCATGCGGTCGCCCTGTGGTTCACATGGAAATGAAAATAGACAGCAAAGACCCTCAAAACATACCGGGAGAGATACTCGCAAAGGGTTTAAACGTTATGTTAGGATACTATAAAGATGAGGAAACAACGCGCAAAACGATAGATGAAGACGGCTGGTATCATACCGGTGATCTCGGAATAATCGATAAAGACGGTAATATTTTCATAAAAGGACGTTCGAAGAACATGCTCTTGGGAGCAAGCGGACAAAACATCTATCCGGAAGAAATAGAAGATAAGCTGAACTCTATGGCTATGGTTAGCGAGAGCCTTGTGATACAAAAAGATGAAAAACTTATAGGACTTATACATCCCGACTATGATGAAGCGAAGCTCTTGGGACTTACTGATGTCGATATCAGCAATATAATGGAACAGAACCGCATGGCAATAAACGAAACATTGCCTGCATACAGTAAACTATCGACGGTATTGATACAGAAAGATGAATTTGAAAAAACACCAAAGAAAAGCATAAAAAGATATTTATATCAAGATGCATGATGAAATAGGATATTAACGGATATAACTTATCCTATTATTTGTTATATGATTATATCATGCGGTTGAAACATATATTATAAAATTGAAATAAAAGTAAAGCAGCTCTGAAAAGTAAATAAAGCACCTTTTCAGAGCTGCATTTTTTATGTATGATTTTAAGAAGACTTATATTGATGAATTTCTTTTTATATATATGAAATAAATAAAACAAAAACGTATGAATAAAAATATAAAAAGAAACACTTGATAGTTTTACGCATAAATAAATGAGTAATATATATAATATTGTGTTGAAAAGCATTTTTTTAAGTTTTAATATATATATAGTTGAAAATAAGTTGTTTAGAACGCATTATACAAAAGTTATGCTTTTACCATGCAAAAGGATAACTTTTAGCACATAAAACAATAGCTTTTGTGATGCAAAACAATAACTATCGAATTATTTAAATGAAACAATTAAAAGCCGAGATCGTATTTTTTAAAGAAAATAACAATCAGATTGCAATACTCTATTTTATTATGTATGTATTTAAATATGTCATTCGTATGAACCATATTTATATTTCTATTTTTTATTTACTATCGTTTTATAAATACAATTCTATGTTTTGTTACTATTTTGAAAATAAAATAACAATTTTCCCGATAACTTATCTATTGCTTGTTGAATAAAATACAGCCCAAAATAACAACAAAAAATAAAAAAATATGCGTTTTATTTGTATGATTAAAAATAATGCTATATATTTGCCGAAGATTTAACATCCAACACAAAAATAAAACTTTAAACACGTATTTATGGACTTGAAAAACGCATTTGCGGGTACACTTGAATCCGGAGATATACTCATTCAGATTGCACCATCTGAAACAGAAGGATTACAAGTGGATTTGGACAGCACTGTCGAATATCAATTTGGCGAACAAATAAGAAAAGTTATTACAGAAACACTTAAAGGATTAGGTGTTGAAAAAGCATTGGTCAAGGCAACTGATAAAGGAGCTCTTGATTGCACAATTCGCGCCCGTGTCACAGCCGCAGCTGTTCGCGCGACAGGAAAAGACGTGTGGGCTTAACAAAATTACGAACTTTTTTATAACCAAAAACATGCAAAGACTTAGAAGAACTATGATGTTCGTTCCGGGTAATAATCCCGGAATGATGCAGGATGCGTTTATATACGGTCCCGATTCCATCATGCTCGATTTGGAAGATTCCGTTACAATGGCAGAGAAAGATACAGCTCGTCTGCTAGTGCACAACGCATTGAAAACTATTGATTACGGCAACACAGAAATGGTGGTACGTATAAATCCACTGAACACACCTTATGGTAAAAAAGATGTTGAGGCTGTTGTAAAAGCCGGTGTCGATGTCATACGTATGCCAAAAACAGAAACAGCAGAAGAAGTTCGTGAAGTTGAAAGAGAAATAGAACGTGTAGAGAGAGAAATAGGTTGTATTGGCAGAACAAAGATTATGGCTGCAATAGAGAGTGCTCTCGGTATAGTAAATGCTTATGAAATAGCGATAGCATCAGAGAGAATGATGGGTATTGCGCTCGGTGCGGAAGATTATTGCGCCAATCTTAAAACACAACGCTCGCCGGAAGGAACTGAACTTCTGTTCGCACGTCAGCAGATTGTTGTTGCAGCGAGAGCTGCCGGTATAGATGCTTTGGATACTGTTTATTCTAATCTTAATGATATGGAGACTTTCCGTAAAGAAGTTGAACTTATAAAACAACTCGGCTTTGACGGAAAATCAATAATAAATCCAAGACAAATAGAAATTGTTAACGAGGTGTTTGCACCAAAAGAGAAAGACATTGATAAAGCAAAGACTATTCTTGCAGCCATAAAAGAGGCAGAAAAACGCGGTTCCGGCGTTATATCAGTAAACGGAAAAATGGTTGATCGTCCTGTTGTTATAAGGGCTCAACGCACAATAGACTTAGCAATAGCTTCTGGCATAATTTCAAAGGAGGATATACTATGAACAACATAAGTGAAAGAGCAGCCTTGATTGAAGCAGCGGCTGCCAAGATGAATAAAGAGATATACAAAGAAAGTTCACACATAAAAGCAATAACACCGCGTATGGAGTATCAGAAAGAGTGCTCAAAAGTGGTTTCACTTGAAGATGCCATACTAAAAAGCGGTTTAAAAAATGGAATGACAATATCTTTCCATCATCATTTCAGAGGTGGAGATAAAGTTCTAAATATGGTTGTGGATAAACTTGCAGAAATGGGATATAAAAATCTGCATGTTGCAGCATCAAGTCTTAACGATGTGCACAAACCTCTTATAGAGCATATACGCAACGGTGTGGTTACAAAGATTTCAACATCCGGTTTGAGAGGAGAACTTGCACGAGAGATTTCTCACGGACTTATGGACGAACCTGTAATATTCCGTTCTCATGGTGGACGCGGAAGTGCAATTGCAAATAATGATATGCATATTGACATTGCTTTTCTCGGTGCATCTTCATGCGATCCGCTCGGAAATGCTTGCGGATATTCACGCTCTGAGAATGCAAAATCAATTTAGGTTATGCTCTTCCGGATGCACAATATGCAGATAAGGTTGTTATTATAACCGATGATCTCGTAAACTATCCTAATACTCCTAATTCCATATCAGAACGCAATGTTGATTTTGTCGTAGAAGTAGAATCGGTAGGTGACTCCTCAAAGATTTCATCGGGCGCGATAAGAGACACTAAGAATCCGCGTGACATATTGCTTGCACAACAAGCAGCAAAAGTTATAATCAACAGCGGATATTTTAAGAATGGCTTTTCTATACAGACTGGTTCCGGTGGCGCTTCGCTTGCAGCAGTAAAGTTCATACGCGAAAGTATGATAAACAAAGGAATTAAAGCAAGTTATGCACTTGGCGGAATTACATCCCATATGGTTAAAATGCACGAAGAAGGACTTATTGAAAGACTTATAGATGTTCAATCTTTCGATAAGGTTGCAGCAGAATCTTTGAGAGTGAATCCTATGCACAAGGAAGTTTCTGCCAACGAATATGCCAGTGCGGATGAACCGGGCTCTGCAACACATTATTTGGATATTGTAATTCTTTCTGCTTTGGAAGTTGACGTAAACTTCAATGTTAATGTGCTTGTTGGTAGTGACGGAATTATACGTGGTGCAATAGGTGGACATCCGGATACATCTGCCGACTCAGCATTATCTATTATAGTTTGTCCGCTGTTGCGGGGAAGAATACCTTGTGTGGTAGAAAATGTAACAACGTTGATAACACCCGGATCAACTGTTGATGTTGTTGTTACGGAATATGGCATTGCCGTTAACAAAAGACGTCCTGAGATTGCTGAACGTTTGAAAAATGCAGGACTAAACATTGTCGATATAAACTCGTTGAAAGAACGTGCAAACAAAATTATCGGAGAAGCTGCGGCGTTGCCTTTCGGAGATAAAGTCGTAGGCGTGGTTATGAATCGCGACGGTTCGGTAATGGATATTATAAAGAACATAAAAGATTAATTTTCTTATATAGTATTTATGGAAATTACGCTTGACAGATTACTGGAAAGCAGAGAAAACCGTAGAGATAAACAGATAGAGTTAATAGAAAAACATCCTTCTTTTACACTCATTTGTCTTACAGTGATAATGCCCGGAAAAGTCAAACGTAATTTCCATTCTCTTATTGTCGCAGAAGCAGCATTGTATGCGTTGAAAAAACGTTTTGAGAATGAAATAAAAGAACTTGTAGTGCGTGATTTGCAAACCGGTTATGAAGCTTTTATATTAGTTTCAATACCGGAATTGGAAACAAAGCTCGCAACTTGTGAAATAGAAGAAAAACATCCGTTAGGAAGATTGTTCGATATTGATGTTATTTCAAAAACAGGAATTCCCATTCCGAGAAATATTGTCGGCAAATCACCTCGTAAATGTCTTTTATGCGATAAAGAATCAAGATTTTGCATGAGAAACCACAGCCATACACAAGAAGAACTATACGGACATATTTCCAAAATAATTGATGATTATGTGCGGTGATTATGAAATACGCAGTTTACCACTATCTTTAAAATCCAACAGAGACAAGATAGAACGTTTTCTATCTGCTAATGGATTAAGGATAGACAAGATAGATTATTATGCTGTTATTTCTTCCTTAGATGATGATGAAATAATTGCAGGAGGAGGATTGTGCGGTGACGTAATCAAATGTGTTGCTGTAAATGATGACCTGCGTGAAGACGGATTAAGTTCAAAATTAATATCACATCTCATAAGTACAGCAATGTCAAACGGATATGAGTCTGTAAAAGTTTTCACAAAACCAAAGAATAAAATCATATTTGAAAGTCTTGGCTTCAATATTATTGCAGAAACAGATAATGCGATATTCCTCGAAAATGGTCAGAAAGGAATAAAGTCTTATTGCAAATATCTTTCATGTTTAAGAAAAAAAGGAACTTCCGGTTCAATAGTTATAAATGGAAATCCTTTTACAAAGGGACATCGTTACCTCATCGAACAATCATCCAAGCAAGTAGATAATCTTTATGTAATATCTGTCAGTGAAGATATTTCCTTGTTTTCTTATAATGAACGTAAAGAAATGTTGCAGTCCGGATGTTCTGATTTACATAATGTAATCGTATGTGAAGGCAGTGAATATACTATATCACAGAATGTATTTCCTACATATTTCCTTAAAGAAATTAACTCTGCAACAGATACTCAGATAGAATTAGACCTTGATATCTTTGTCAGACATATTGCACCTGCTTTGAATATTTCAATCAGATTTGTTGGCAGCGAAACGAAAGACAAAACCACAAAAAGATACAATGAGATGATGTCGGAAATGTTACCTGAAAAAGGAATAGATGTCATTGAGATTGAAAGATTGAGCGTTTATGATACAGTTATAAGTGCATCATTATTAAGAAAGCACATTGCAGACGGATCTTTTTATGAAGCATCAAAGTTGGCATGTAATTCTGCAATACCATATATTATATCTCGTTTTGCAACGAATGCACTTGAAAAAGAGTTAGACACTACACCCAAACCGGGACTTGTTGATAAGAAAGATAATGGAGCTCATAAAGATATGGATTATGAACTTATGCAGAAAAGTATCTTAGCGTTGCATCCATTATTCACTGAATTTGCGTTAATGGGATATAGAGAGAGTTTACCTTCATTATCTGATATGATAGAAAAGGGATTAAAAGCAGAAAAAGCTATGTTTGAAATTACGTCAGGAGTTAACACACATAAAGGTGCATTGTTCTCTTTGGGTATTGTCATCATTGCAGCTTCGCATATACATTACAAATATGGTAATATAAAAAAAGAAAATCTTCGTAAATGTATTTCGGCTTTGGCAAATCTATTTCCAGATGCAAAAAATACACACGGAGATGATGTTGCACGTCAATATAAAGTGCAGGGGGCTGTTGCAAATGCTCGTGAAGGTTACAAAACATTGTTTGAAGACTGGTTACCTTTCATAAATTCCGTTAATGATGAATATGCGATGCACAAGACTTTACTGCGCATAATGACTACACTTGACGATACTAATGTTTATTACAGGAGAGGTTCAGATATGTCAAAACAGGTAAAATTGAAAGCAGCACGACTTCTTAACGATTTTTCTGTGAAATCATTAGAGCAGATGAATGTTGATTTCATAAAAGAAAATGTATCTCCTGGGGGATGCGCAGACATGCTTTCGCTTACTATTTTTATAAATTCGATATTATCTTAAAAACAATAACATTTATTAATCTTAGAATTTTATTTATTATGGTAGAACTAATTAAACAAGGAGTTTATCTACTTGATGGTACAGAAATAATAAAAGAAACATCAGGTATGCCTGCTCCTGATGAGGCAAGGGAGAACACTATTACATATGGTATTCTTCGTTCTCACGATGTAGAAAGCGGTAAAGGAAAGAAGATGAGAATCAAGTTCGATGCCATGATGTCTCATGATATTACTTATGTTGGTATCATTCAGACAGCACGTGCAAGCGGTCTTGAAAAGTTTCCCATACCTTATGCATTGACAAATTGTCATAACTCTCTTTGTGCGGTAGGAGGTACGATAAATGAAGACGATCATGTGTTCGGTTTATCTGCTGCCAAGAAATATGGTGGTATATACGTACCGGCAAATCAAGCTGTAATTCATCAGTATGCTCGTGAAGCAATGGTTAAATGCGGTAATATGATTCTTGGCTCTGATAGTCACACCCGATACGGCTCTCTCGGAAATATGGGAGTAGGCGAAGGAGGTGGCGAGTTGGTTAAACAACTCTTGTCAAACACTTGGGATATAAATGCTCCCGAAGTTGTGTTGATATGGCTTGAAGGCTCTCCACGTAAAGGTATTGGTCCTCATGACGTTGCGATATCTTTGGTAAAGGCAGTATTCGACAATGGTTTTGTAAAGAATAAAGTTCTTGAATTTGCCGGTCCCGGTGTGAATAATCTTCCAATAGATTTCCGTAATGGTATAGACATTATGACTACGGAGACAACCTGTTTGAGTTCAATATGGATTACGGATGAAGAAGTTAAGCGTCATTATGAAATACATCGTCATCCGGAGAATTATAAAGAACTGCGTCCCGGCAAGATAGCTTATTATGACGGAATGATACGTATAGACCTGTCTAAACAAGAATCTATGATAGCACTTCCTTTTCATCCGTCTAATGCATATACTATACACGAGTTGCAGAATAATCCGGAGAAGATACTTCGTGAAGTTGAAGAAGATACAAAAAAACGTTTTGGAGACAAGATTTCCATAGATCTTGTAAGCAAAATAAAAGACGGTAAGGTTATAGCCGATCAAGGAATTATCGCCGGATGTTCAGGAGGTACTTATGATAATCTTAGTGAAGCCGCTGCAATATTGAAAGGAAAATCCGTCGGAAACGATTATTTCACAATCTCTGCTTATCCTCAATCCGTGCCCGTATATTTGGCAACTACACGCAATGGTATTGCAGAGGAATTGCTTGAAACCGGTGTTGTCATCAAACCTGCATTCTGCGGCCCTTGTTTTGGAGCAGGCGATGTGCCTTCAAACAATGGTTTGAGCATACGTCATACAACACGTAATTTCCCTAACCGTGAAGGTTCTAAACCCGGACAGGGACAAATCTCTTTGGTTTCTCTAATGGATGCGCGTTCAATAGCGGCAACAGCTGCAAACGGTGGTATTATAACAGCTGCGACAGATATTGATTATGAAGATACTCATAAGCCTTACACATTCGATGCAAGCATATATGAGAACCGTGTTTACAATGGTTTCGATGCTGCTGATAATACACAGGAATTGAGATACGGACCCAATATAAAAGACTGGCCAAAGATGTATCCTATGGAAGAAAATATGTTATTGGAACTCGCTGCGGTTATACATGATCCCGTTACAACGACAGACGAATTGATACCTTCCGGTGAAACATCAAGCTATCGTTCTAATCCGTTGAAGCTGTCAGAGTTCGCTTTGTCTCGTCGTGTACCTGAATACGTTGGTATTAGCAAACGAATACAAAGTGAAGATTTGCAACGTCGCGAAGGAAAATGTCCTAAGAATGTAGCCGACGCCCTTGAAAAAATAGGTGCAGATGCTAAGAATACATCTTTTGGTTCTTGTGTATTTGCCAATCGTCCGGGCGATGGTTCTGCTCGTGAGCAGGCTGCTTCATGCCAGAAAGTACTTGGTGGAGACGCCAATATATGCTACGAGTATGCTACAAAACGTTATCGCAGTAACTGTATAAACTGGGGAATACTTCCATTTACAATAGCACCTGATACAAAATTCGACTACGTACAAGGCGATATGATTTTCATTCCGGGCATACGTGAGGCTGTAATATCTGGTAAAGAGGAGATAGATGCAAAAGTAATAACTGCTGATGGAGTGAAAGATATTCATCTCTTCTTCACTAATCTGACTGCTGACGAGCGTGAAATTCTTGCAGAAGGATGTCTTATGAATTATTATGCTGCCCGAAAAAAATAAGATTAATGAAAGGAGACTATACTGAAATTCATTAACAAACACAACTCAAGAACTCATAAACTAACTATAATTTTTTAATAAAAAAAGCTATGAATAAAATTCAGATGACCACTCCATTGGTAGAGATGGACGGTGATGAGATGACCAGAATCTTGTGGAAAATGATTAAAGACGAACTGATTCTTCCGTTCGTTGATTTGAAAGCAGAGTATTACGATCTTGGTTTGCCATATCGTGATGAGACCCGTGACAAGGTAACATTCGACTCGGCAGAGGCCACTAAGAAGTATGGTGTTGCTGTTAAGTGTGCAACAATCACTCCTAACGTACAGCGAATGTCAGAATATAAGCTGCATGAGATGTGGAAAAGTCCTAACGGAACAATTCGTTCTATACTCGACGGAACTGTTTTCCGTGCACCTATTACAATTCCATCTATAAAACCTGCTGTAAAGAGTTGGCAAAAACCGATTACCATTGCGCGTCATGCTTACGGTGATGTTTACAAAGATGTTGAAATACGTGTAAACGAACCGGG
>CALGRN010000184.1 GCA_937880835.1 uncultured Prevotella sp.
GTCTATCTTTCCTTCCTTTACAAGTTCTGCTATATATTCAATTAATTGCTGCTTGTTAACTCCGTAAGGAATTTCCGTAACAACGATTTTATCATGACTGTCATCGCTTTCTATTTCTGCTTTTGCACGCATGATAACGCGTCCACGTCCTGTGTCGTAAGCGTCTTTAACACCTTGCAAGCCATAAATATAAGCTCCTGTTGGGAAATCCGGAGCCGGTATATATTGCATCAGACCTTCCGTATCAATATCCGGATTATCTATATAGGCGCAACATCCGTCTATAACCTCGCCTAAATTATGCGTTGGAATATTGGTTGCCATACCTACGGCGATACCGTTTCCGCCATTGACAAGCAGGTTTGGGATTTTTGTCGGCATCACTGACGGCTCTTTAAGAGTACCGTCAAAGTTGTCGTCCATATCAACAGTATCCTTCTCCAAGTCGTCCATTATATGCTCACCCATCTTCGACAGTCGGCATTCCGTATAACGCATTGCAGCTGCCGAGTCTCCATCGACACTACCAAAGTTTCCTTGTCCGTCAACAAGAGTGTAGCGCATATTCCAATTTTGCGCCAAACGTACCAAAGCACCGTAAACGGAAGAGTCGCCATGAGGATGATACTTACCAAGCACATCACCAACTATACGGGCACATTTCTTATAAGGTTTGTCACTCGTGTTTCCAAGTCCGACCATACCATATAATATACGGCGATGCACAGGTTTAAAACCATCACGCACATCAGGAAGAGCTCTTGCAACTATCACCGACATAGAATAGTCGATGTAAGAAGACTTCATCTCTTCTTCGATATTGATTTTTACAATTCTGTCTTGATCGATTGTCTGATTTTCGTCCATTAATCTATTGTTGTTTTTTTATTAAAAATTCAATCTAACGCCTTTCTTTTTTGTTCTAAGCGATTTTGTTTGATTTTTCAAGGTGCTAAATTACAACTTTTTTATGATACGGAAAGCGTTTATAGAAAAAATATATCTTTTTTTAATTATTATTTTACAAGAAACTCTCCTTTATTATCAATATATCCTTTCGCGCCTTCCTTTATTGCCTCGAAATAAGGATATTCATCTCTCAGAGATATATCATCATATATGAAATCGGCTATTACAGTATCGTTACCGTCGGGAAGGATAAGCCCGAGTTTGCCGTTCTTTTCCGCAATTATTGGCATCGTGCTCAAATCATCTACATAAGTATAGCACGTACGCAGGAAGTCATAGCGTGCATGAACAATCACTTCGCCCTTATGGTCTTTTATTCCGAACTTTCCATTCTCTTCAAAAACCTGATGATACTGTATGTATTTTTCCAATATTCTTTTGAGATAATATACTGTTTTCTTATTGTCATTCACAAGTTTTATGAAATATTCGAATGTGTCACAATAGTTAGCCATAGCTCTTGCAAGAACTATTTTAAAATCAAGTCCGCTTATAGCTTTCCTGTTCAAATCTATGTATCGGGCGATTGCATCTTCCTTTTCGCTTATTGTAAGATTAGATAATTGCTCTTCAAATTTGAGCATTATCTGCTTACTGCCTGACATTCCTTTTATATATCGGTGTATCTGACGTCCCATTTCATCGCAAACAAATTTGTCTATCTGTTGCTCTTCTATTTTATCCGAATACAAAGTATCGAAATTGTCTAATGTAATTTCTTCCATAATACTAATTCTCCATTTTTCTACAAAAATAAGATAAAATATTGAACAAGCAATAATTTTCATCGTATTAATTGTACATACACGATATTATATCATTATCATCAAAGTTAAAAAAAGTCACATAAAGCAATCATTTTACATATTTTTATTTCTATTTTTTCACTTCATAAAAAGCAAAAGCAAGAAGACGCACAGACGTTTTTTAAATTATTGAAAATCAGCATGATATAAACTCGTTTGTAAAAGCATAACTTTCAGAGTGCGAAACAATAGCTTTCAGAGTACAAAACAATAGCTTTTAGGATACAAAAGTTATGCTTTTGCAATGCAACCATATCAGAGATGTTTTCCTGTTTCTGTTTTTTTCATTCAAAACATCCTCAATGCTGCAAGCAGTTTATTATGCTCTCCTTTTGTACCTATCGTTACACGGATGCAGTTTTCGCACAGTTTCATATCATCACATTTATGAACTGCAATGCCTTTTTCCATAAGATACCTGTACAATTCGTCTGCATCTGTCATCTTTGCAAGAAAGAAATTGGCATCCGAAGGATATACTTTCTCGCACATCGGCAACAGTTTGAAAGCATCTATCATACGTCTGCGCTCTTGAATAATAAGGTTAACCCACTGTTCCACATCTATTTTGTTGCGCAAAGAGTCGGCAGCCTGCTGCACTGTAAGAGCGTTTACCCGATGCTTCCCTGCAACACTTTCCAATATCTTTATTATGTTTTCATGGGCAAAAACCATTCCGAGCCTTATCGCTGCGCATCCCCAAGAGTTGCTCATCGTGTTGAGTATAACGACGTTAGGATAGTCTGCAAGTTCCGAGCGGAATGTCTTTTCTGTGGAAAAATCGCTGTACGCCTCATCGACAACGATGATACCATCGAATCTTGCTATAATTTTCTCTATCTCTTTCCGACAAATATTGTTCCCGGTAGGATTATTAGGACTGCATATCCATATAAGTTTTGTGTTATCATCGCATTCGGCGAGAAGTCTGTCTGCATCTATATTGAAGTTTCCGTCAAGTTCTACCGAACGATAGTCTATACCGTTTATTTCGGCAAACATGCGATAAGCGCTGTATGTAGGCTCTATTGCCACAACGTTATCGATATCGGGACGGCAGAAGCATCGGTAAATAATGTCTATCGACTCGTCAGAACCGTTGCAAAGAAATATGCATTCTTGCTCAACTCCTTTCACCCTCTCTATCTCGGTTTTGAGTTCTCTATGCAAGTCGCAAGGATATCTGTTTAAAGGTTTATTATACGGATTTTCATTTGCATCAAGCAATATTTCAACAGAACTTCTGTTTATTATGCCCTCTGAACTGCTGCGTTGAGCAATATTCCATATATTAGGTCTGACCAATTCTTTTAGATTTCTCATTTCATTTTTTGTTTATCGGATTACTGATAGGAGTTCACCTTGTTTATATATTGCAAAAATAAAGATTTTAGTATAAATCTGCAAGAAAAGTATTACTTTTGTAATCGATTTATGAACTTGGCAAAAAAATACATATATCCGATAATAACAGTTATTCTGTCAGCAGTCTTTTCATGTTCTCAAAATACAGAAAAGACCGTCACACCTTGGGGCAGCGTAATCGGCGATTCCATCGAATATAAAAACGAATATACGCTTAACGACATATTGAACAATGGCGAGATTATTGTTCTGACACTGTCAGGACCTGAAACTTATTATGATTATCGGGGATATAGTATGGGTACTCAATATCTTTTATGTGAGAAATTCGCACGGCAAATCGGTGTATCTATAAGAGTTGACTTATGTAAAGATACTGCGGAAATGGTCAGCAAACTTATAAAAGGAGATGCCGACCTCATACTGTTTCAACTTCCTAAAAACGTGAAAGATGCAAACATGCTGATTTTTTGCGGTACAGGCAAAGACTCAGCAAATGGCGGTTGGGCTGTAAAGGCAGACAATAAAGAGCTTGCCGATACTCTGAACAAATGGTATAAACCTGAATTATTGGCAGAAGTAAGACGCGAAGAAACTTATCTTTTTTCTTCAAAAAGCATACGAAGGCATGTCTATTCGCCTATGTTAAGCAGGGCAAAAGGTGTCATTTCTCATTACGACGGATATTTCAAGCAATATTCCGCAATGGCAGGAATAGACTGGCGGCTCATGGCAGCACAGTGTTATCAGGAGTCTTGCTTTGATCCTAACGCGCAATCATGGGCAGGTGCATGCGGACTTATGCAGATAATGCCCGGAACTGCGTCTCATATCGGACTTCCGAAGTCTATGATATTCAATCCGGAAGCAAACATTGCAGCGGCTGCAAGATATATGGCAGAACTCGGAATGAAGTTCCGCGATATAGCAGATGCAGAACAAAGAATGTATTTTACGCTTGCTTGTTACAACGGAGGATATAACCATATAAGAGACGCAATGGCACTTGCGAGGAAACACGGAAATAATCCGCACCGATGGGAAGATGTGTCTCATTATGTATTGGGGCTTGGCACGGCAGAATATTATAATGATCCAATAGTTAAATACGGATATATGCGAGGTTCGGAAACGGTTGACTATGTCGCAAAAATACGTCATAGGTATGACCGATATTGCGGTATTGTAAGGGGAAACGGCAATTTCGGCATTGGAAGTTCTAACCGAATACCGCACAAGGCTAAAAAGAAAAACCGCTACCGGATTGACCGATAGCGGTTGAATATAATGCTTTTTATTTCAAACTATTTTCCTGCCGCATTCTTTCTTTCATTGTCCTGCGTCTCAATCGAGCCATAAACATAAAATGAAACATATATACACATAACATTGATATACAGCAATATAAAACACGAAACAACAGAAACAACATACAAAAGAAGGTGGAAATACTCGGGAGTTCCCAACTCATCACCTTCCAATGCTCCAAACTGAGATGTTATTTGTGCCAAAAGTATTATTATAAAAGGTGTAATAGTGAAAAGACATATAATTCCGAGAATAATCCCGGTAACAAACATTGTGATGAAAATGAATCCGAAATGTCTTATTCCTTTAATATATCCGGTGTATATTGCGTGCAATAACGCACAGTCTTTATCCATCATATATTTCATTGAAGAATAGAAAAGAGGCAATCCCACGACAAGCAACAAAAGGAAAATCAATACCAACACAGCTACTGCCATAACAATATATGAATACTGATTATTGGCAATATACTTGTATAAAGGTGAATGAAAGGCATTGAGAAGAATAACGAGTATGCCTGAAACTATTATCGAAATTATAAGAAAAGACAAGTTTATCTTCACGGAACGAATGATATTCCAACTTGTTTTTTCCTGATTAAGAGGCTTGCAAATCAATGCGTAGAATATGAAATAAATAATAAAAAGACATGCAATAGTAATCATGAAGAGCAATTCCGTTATACCGACATTCTTCATTCCTATATCATGGATATATTTATCAGGGATATTGAACATCATAAACGCACCTCCGACAAAGGAATATATAAGTGCAACAATCCAAGTTTTCTTTATAATACTCTTGAAGTTATCTTTTATGACACGATAAGCAGAGTTTATACAAGCTCCGTAACTTCTGCTTTTATATGTTTCTTCTATTTTCATAAATATTTTTTATAACGGTTTCAGTATAAAGTTATATATACGGTTTTATCCGAACTTTCGTCTTCTGAATTCAGAACATACTATCGATGTCGCTACGGCTACATTCAAACTGTCTGCCGTTTTATGACCTGCCGGATAATCGGGTATAAGCAAACGGTTGTTTATTTTTCTCGCAACATCATCAGAAATACCGTTGCCTTCATTCCCCATAACTATTAATCCATTCGGTGTAAGCTGCTGTGTATATATGCAATCACCATCAAGCATTGTTCCATAAACGGGGATATTATCAGGCATAGAATCTATAAGGGCAACCAAATCGGTATATGTTACTCGCACCCTTGCAATACTTCCCATTGTAGCTTGAACTACTTTCGGGTTGTAAATATCTGCCGTATCTTTACTGCAAAAAACGTTTTCTATACCAAACCAGTCTGCTATTCTTATTATAGTACCTAAGTTTCCGGGATCTTGAACACCGTCAAGAGCCAACGAAAGTTTTGACAATGGTACAGAAGAAGGAGTTTCCCGATTATTAGCTATTTCAAAAACGCCTAACACTTCTTGCGGATGTTGCAGGAAACTGACTTTCTTCAACTCATCAGCAGTTACTTCTATAATTTCCGTTTCATCTGATATAAGGGTCTTTCTGTCGTAAGTCAACCATTCGGAAGTAGCCACAAGTATCTTAGCAGATCTAACTTCCAAAAGCTCATTAACGACTTTCGGAACTTCTGCAACAAACAAACCTTCTGCTTTTCGGTTCTTTTTATGTTCAAGAGAGCGTATGTATTTAATCTTCGCCTTGCTTATCATTAGTGCCTATTTCTTTGTCCACAATATCTATCATAAGACGTATATCAACATCAGTTATACCATTTTTGTGCAGGAAATCACTGTCGCTTTCAAACTCTTTCCTTATACTTCCTTTGCCGGTTGATGCATGCGACATCGATGTTTTCTTGAAACGTCTGAAATATTCAACAGCTTTTTCTATCTCACC